>JALEOU010000058.1 GCA_022766945.1 Fusicatenibacter sp.
AGGTGTCAACGACCTGATCAAGATCTATCAGGACGCTGTAGACCGTGCATCCGGATCCTCCAGCGAAAGCTAATAAACAACAACTGTAATGAATGGATATGGCCATGTTCATCATGGCCTTATCTTATAAGAAGGGGTGACTCTGCCTTTCACAATCTGCGTCGACCGAGCAGAAAACCTGGATACCCGCAGGAGCTTTCCAGCGGGGGAAGATGGGCAGGGCATCCCTTATAAAGAATGGTAAAAGACCGTTTTATATCAGATTCGCCTGTATGGCGAATTGCAGCAAAGAAACATCAAGTCTGAAAAACGAGTGGAGGAGGACAGATCTATGAGCACCAAAGGAAAACGTGATTTCAGACCGAGAGTGCATTTTACACCGCCCAAGAACTGGAATAACGATCCCAATGGATTGGTGTATATTGACGGCGTGTGGCATCTCTACTATCAGTACTATCCGGAAGATGCCATTTGGGGTCCCATGCATTGGGGCCATGCGGTGAGCAAAGACCTGCTGCACTGGGAGCATCTGCCTGTGGCGTTGTACCCGGATGAGCTGGGTTATATGTATTCCGGAAGCATCGCTTACGATAAACGGAATACTTCCGGTTTCGGACGTGAGGGAAAGATCCCGATGGTTGCCATGTACACAAGTCATGGATACGATCACGAGGAAACCCAGAGCATCGCCTACAGCCTGGATGGCGGACTGCATTTTGAAAAATATTATGGAAATCCGGTGATCAAGAATCCCGGACTGAAGGATTTCCGTGATCCCAAAGTATTCTGGAATGAGAAGAAGGAATGCTGGAGTATGGTCATGGCTGCCACAGACCGGGCTTATATCTACGCATCAGATAACTTAAAAGAGTGGAGAAAGACCGGAGAATTCGGCAAGAAAGAAAATCTGGTTCCCACAGTCTGGGAGTGCACGGACCTGTTCCCGGTAAAAACCGGTGAAGGAGAAAAATGGGTAGTCATGGTGAGCATGATTCACCCGGGCACTCAGGGAAGAGCAAATACCCAGTACTTTGTCGGCGATTTCGACGGAGACACCTTCCATTGCACCGAGAAAAGCAGCGAACCGCTGTGGATCGATTTTGGATTCGACAACTATGCAGGTGTCACCTACAATAATTACGACCGTCCGATCTTCTTCGGATGGGGCGTCAACCCGATCTATGCCAATCAGGCGCCGACCGGCGAGTATGCCGGCCTGATGACGATTCCGAGAGAACTCTCTCTTGTGAAAATTGACGGCAAGGGCTACCGCCTGAAAACACAGCCGTTCGGCCTGGATGCACTCCGCACCGCGGCATATCCGGTGCGCGATGGCAGCGCGCTTCTGACCGACAGTTTCGGCATGAAAGTAAAAGGTGACTTCGGAAAGATTATTCTGGAAAATCAGAAGGGTCAGGAAGTAACCATCGAAGTAAAATATGATTCTGTAGTCATCGACCGCACCAAAGCAGGTGCACGTGACTTCTCAGATTATTTCCAGACCGAAACCTTCAGCGTAACGAAGGCAGAGCGTCTCGGCAAGGGCGACATTGATATGGAGATCCTCTTTGACGTCTCCTACCTGGAAGTATTCGCTGATGGCGGACTGGAAACTGCATCCATGGTAGTATACCCGGATGCGCCGTATCAGAGAATCCGTATTGACGGAGACTTACAAGTTGACATCTACCCCCTAAAATAAGCGTCTCATAAACGCGGACAGATCCGCGGCAAAGAGCCCGTCATCCGAAAGGATGAACGGGCTCTTTTGTCAGAACACCAGCCGTATAGAGTGTAAATAGGTAAATCAAAGTGAAGAACGGAACATTCTGTAAATGCTTTTTTCTCATCAGGCTCATAAATATTAACGATTGGATCGCCTTGTTTGCGACGACTGTAAACTTTATGAACTGCGCAGCGTTCATTGCCGTCTGAACAGTAACCATGTTGACGACTTTTTGTATGATAATGATAGAAAAAGTTTGCATTATGACGAAAGAACATGTACAATGAGTAACAGGGTGACGGTTTGGCTGCAGGCCGGATCGCTCGTGAATGGAAGAAGAATCTTGTTTTATGGAGGATGGCAGAATGAGTACAACAGGAAAAAGAGATTTTCGACCGAAGATTCACTTCACGCCGGCGACAGGCTGGATGAATGATCCCAACGGCATGGTTTATGAGAATGGATTGTATCATCTCTATTATCAGTATTATCCATATGGCACCAACTGGGGTCCGATGCACTGGGGCAGTGCGGTTTCGAGAGATCTTCTGCACTGGGAACATCGTCCGATTGCTCTGTATCCGGACGAGCTGGGCATGATTTTTTCCGGAAGTGCCGTGTATGATCAGCACAATGATTCAGGCTACGGAACGAAAGAAAAGCCTCCAATTGTCGCGATGTATACGAACCATGAGATCGTAGACAATGGTGTTGAAATGCAGAGTATCGCCTACAGTGTAGACGGGGGCGTCCATTTTGAGAAATCTTATTTGAATCCTGTAATTCCAAACCCTGGTATTTCTGATTTCCGTGACCCCAAGCTTTTCTGGAATCCCGTGATTGGCTGTTGGGGTGCTGTGGTCGCAGCACAGGATCGGGTACATTTTTATGCGTCCACTGATTTGAAACAGTGGGAGAAAACCGGAGAATTCGGACCGAAGGGAAATCCTGCACTGGGTGTCTGGGAATGTCCGGATCTCTTTCCGTTAAAATTCCGGGATGAGACCGTTTGGGTACTTAGCGTGAGCATGACGAAGGTACGAGAGGATGACTGGTGCCGGACACAGTATTTCCTGGGGGATTTTGACGGAAGGAAATTTATCTGTACGCATCCGTCCGATGAGCCGCTGTGGCTGGATTCCGGATTTGACTGCTATGCGGGGGTGACGATCCAGAACAGCCCGGAACCAATGATGATGGCCTGGGCCATGAACTGGGAATATGCGTCTTCCGCACCGACCGGAGAGTACTGCGGATGTACCACGCTGCCGAGAAAACTCCGGATTGTGGAGACGGAGTATGGTCTGCGGATCGCTTCCGCGCCTGCGGGCCTGAAAAGATACCAGTACAATGCCTACCCGCTGGAGAACGGATGTGCAATCTGCAAGGAGACGTTCGGAATGAAAGTCACCGGAAACGGGAACGGGAAAATTTCCCTTGCAAATTGTGCGGGACAGAAGCTGACATTGAAAGTCGAGGACGGCGAAGTAATCGTAAACCGCCGGCTTGCCGGTTATCGGGAATTTTCGGATGCTTATATGGAAGAACGGCTATCTGTATCCCGTGTGATGCGCCTGCGCCGTGATGCCTGGAGCATGGAGATTGTGTTTGATGTATCTGTAGTGGAAGTATTTGTGGATGAGGGTGTAGAGACCATTACACAGGTAGTCTATCCGGATACGCCTTATGACCGGGTGACCTGGGAAGGGGACGTATCCGTACAGCTGTATGAAATAGATGCATAAAGAAAAAAACTGCCGCATTTGAGACGGCATAAAAAACCCTGTTTTCATCGATCCGCCCTGGGGCGAACAAAAGATGAAAACAGGGCTTTTTTCAGATCACTTCTCTGACCTCTTCCTCTGTCAGATCAGCATATTCCGGGTTTTTGACAATTGCGTCATAGAGCTGCGCAAAATTTCCAAAGAGAGGCTGCAATGTTCTGACAAGTGCCTTAAGTCCTTCTTTTTTTCCTTGCTCAAGTCCTTGCTTTAGTCCTCTTTCAATTCCTTTTTCTTCTACATAGCCGGACAGATTACACATGAGATCAACCTCCTTTGCCAATCCGTTTTCCATTCTCAGGGAATACTTCGTTTTTAAGCGTACCTTCTTTTCGTCTGCTGGAATAGTTGTTGAAAAAAGTGTATTCATCATTCCGAAGAAATCGTTGGGGCAGGGAGTGTCTTCCCTCAGACCGATCACCACTACAGATAGTTTATCATAGGCATCTCTGATATCCGGAAATTCACCGATCAGATCCCTCTTTACGATATGATATTCCGTGATGGCGTTTCCGATGTATTCCGGTACCCCCAGACAAAGCCAGAGAGAATAAACTTTTTTGATGCCGTCATAATGGCTGTCAGAAAACTCAGTTCCGAACTGTGAAGATATCATCCTTGCACCATAGAAAATACCTCTTGTCGGAATCTGATAGCCGGGATAATAGGACTTCTGACACTCCAGGTTGATAATCAGGCGGATCCTCTTCCTTCCGCGCGGCACACAGGCGAAAAAGCGGATATCGTAATAAATGCTTCCTTCTCCCGGTACCTTACTCTCATTCGCCAGACCATGGATGGTCTCATTGGTTTCTCCCGGATTGACACCGACGGTGGAAATCTCCGGCGTCCCTTCAATACAACTCTCAATCTCCGGAAGTGAAAGATCAAAAAACTCTTCGGCCGTATTCTTCAGAATCCAGGCCAAAATTTCTTTTTGATACAATACCAGTTTGCATTGAGTATCGTACTGCACTTTCGCTTCCGCAACAGAAAGTACTTGAGATAAAATATTTTCCATTTATAACACCTCGTAGTTTGCATACGGCGGCTATACAAAAAGCACAGTTTTCTTCCAATGCAGGAATCCCTTGTATCCTCATTTTAACGCAGTTTTTGGGATTTGTACATAAAAGGAAAATAAATTTTAATGTACAAACAGGCTGAACAGTTACTGTTTAGGTGGCAACGGACGCTGCACAGTAACCGGATTTGCACAGCCCTGTATTTTCTGGAAAAAAGAAGTAGGAAACACGAACAATAGTATGCTATAATATGAGCCAAGGGACAAATGGACGTAAGAATACATGCTTGCATGTATTCTTATGTCTGAGGGCTGTGGACTCATATATCGCAGAAGACAAGAAACAGCTGGTCTGTCAATGCAGGAAAGGATTGGGATGTTTCAGGATGGATGTTTTGCAGGAGTTAAAGAAAAATATCGGGAAAGTGATGATTGGAAATGAGCGGACCGTAGATCTGGTGCTGACTGCGGTTCTGGCGAAAGGCCATGTGCTTTTGGAGGATGTGCCCGGCACAGGCAAGACGGTGATGGCAAAATCACTGGCGAAGTCGATCCGCGGAGAGTTTGGGCGGATTCAGTTTACGCCGGATTTGCTGCCATCGGATGTGACGGGGCTCAATTATTTTGACGCGAAGTCCGGGGAGTTTGTGTTCTCAAAGGGGCCGGCGTTCTGCAATATCCTTCTGGCGGATGAGATCAACCGCGCGACGCCGAAGACGCAGAGCAGCCTTCTGGAGTGTATGGCGGAGCGCCAGATTACAGTGGATGGAGTGACCCGTCCCTTAGAGGAGCCGTTCCTCGTCATTGCGACGCAGAACCCGTTGGAGACGCTCGGCACCTTTCCACTGCCGGAGGCGCAGATGGACCGCTTCCTCATGAAGATTTCCATGGAGGATCTGACCAGCACACAGGAAATCGCCATGGTCAACCGTTTCCTGGTGGATGAGCCGCTGGCCGAGCTGACTGCGGTCTGTGAGAAGGAAGAGATCGCCGCGCTGCAGAAGAAATGCTGTCAGATCTATCTGCATCCGGAGCTGCTTTCCTATCTGGTGGCGATCGTCCAGGAGAGCCGCAGGAACAGCAGAATTGCCAGCGGCATCAGCCCGAGAGGAACGCTGGCCTTTGTGAGAGCCTGCCAGGGCTATGCGATGGTACAGGGGCGCACCTATGTGGTGCCGGAGGATATGAAGGCTGTGGCGGTGCCGGTGCTGGCGCATCGTCTGACGATGAATGCCGGCATGGATGACGGCAAGGCAGCCAGAAGCGCCGTGGAGGAGATCCTGGGAACCGTGCCGGTGCCCACGGAGAACTGGCAGGGCAGATAAGAGAAGGGATCGAAGAAACTATCATGTTGATCATATTACTGGCAGGAGTGTTTCTGGCCTGGCGGCTGGAACGCTATATTGAGAAGAAGAACTGGGAGAAGAATCTGTCAGTGGAGGTTCGCTTTACAGATGCTTCCATATATGAGGGGGAAAGCTCTGCACTCAAAGAGATCGTGGTCAATGACAAATGGCTGCCCATCCCGGCGCTGGAGGTGCGCCTTGCCATGAGCCGCAACCTGGAATTTGCCAGGGAGGCAAAGGCAAATTCCAGCGTGACGGACCAGAGCTACAAGCGGGATATCTTTTCTTTCCTGTTCCGTCAGCAGATCACCCGTACCCTTCCCTTTGTGGGAAAACGGCGCGGGCTGTATACGATTACCAGCGCGGACGTGGTTGGCTATGGTCTGTTCTTTTCGGACAGCTACTATGTGGATTTTCCACAGCAGACCCAGCTGTACGTCTATCCGGGGCAGGTGGATGTGAACCGGATCCGCCTGATCTGCCGCGCAGTATCCGGCATGGTGATTTCGCGGAACAAGCTGTACCCGGATCCCTTTGAGTTTTCCGGCATCCGGGATTACCGGAAGGAAGATCCGATGAATCACATCAACTGGAAAGCCTCCGCCCGCACGGGGGAACTCATGGTAAATGAGTACGATGCCACGACGAACATTCAGGTCATCCTGCTTCTGGATGTACAGGATGAAAATATCCTGAAAGAGGAAGATCTGGTGGAGGAAAGCATCCGTATCGCCTCCTCGCTCTCGGCGCGCCTGGTGCGCCAGAAGATGGATCTGGTGCTCAAAAGCAACGGGCGGGACCGCTCCACGGATGCGGATCTTGCCATCCGGCAGAATGCCGGCGCCGGCCGGATGATGGAACTGAATCAGAAGCTGGCCTGTCTGGAGACCGGGCGGGTGGCCCATACCGGAGAGGAGCTGATCCTCTCGGAGGCGGGACGGGAGCATTCCGGCTGTACCTTCGTGGTGATTTCCAAGAATCAGACCGATGGCGTCAAAAGTGCCCTGCAGAATCTGGCGGGAAGAGACAATCAGGCCCTCTGGGTCGTACCGGTACATCCGTCGGATGACGAGATCACCTGGCATGCGCCCGGCGTGACAGCGATGAGATGGGAGGTGGAACCGTGGAAATAAAGACTGGAAAAGGCGAGATCGCGGCCTCTTTTCTGCACACCGTCCTTCTCTTTGCGGGACTTTATTATCCCTTTGGCATCTGGATCTGTGCGCTGGATGAGAAAGGGGCGCTTCGTTTCTGCCTCTGTTCCGCTGTGCTGTTGATCCCGGCAGTGGCCAGCTGGTTCGCCATTCGTCATACAAAGACCCTCTGGCAGTTCCTGCTTGTGGGAATTGGCGTGGCAGTTGTCATGGGCACAGTGGGAGAAGCGGCGGGCATGCTTTTTACATCAGCAGCTGCATCCTATGGAGAAAGCAGCCTGGAACAGAAAGCGTGGCAAAGTCCGGGCAACCTGTCCATGGCGCTTGCGGTACTTTCTACCTGCTTCATCTTTGCCGTCCGCGGCTATGTGCGCATCAAAAAGGGCAGGATGATCAAAGAATTTCGCGAGATGCCCTCCGGATCAGTGCCGCCTGAGAACATGGAGGCCTGGGAGATTCCCACCCTCTTTGATCTGCCACAGCCGGTACACTGGATCTGGTTTGGCATCCTCTATGTGATGGGGATGGCGCTGAAATACGAGCTCTTCTGGAGACTGGCCTTTTACCTGCTGCTGACGGATATCTTTCTGTGCTTCTACTGCCAGTTCATGGGCCGGATGCGTGATTTTATCGTGGAGCACCAGCGGATCGCCAATCTGCCGGTGGAGACCATGGTGAAGGTGGGAAAGACGATCCTTGCCATCGCGGTGCTGATCCTGGTATTCTTTGCCCTTCCTTCTATTTTATATGGAAAGGATCCGATCGCGGATGCGATCGCAGGCTATGAGCCAAAGCCTGTGGAGCGGCAAGAGACGGTGAACGATATTTCCGCGGTGGAGCCCGCCCCGGAAATGGACTTCGCGGAAGCCATGGCGGGACTTGGAGAGGCAAAAGAGCTGCCGGCCTGGGTGCAGAGCATCGGAAAAGTCATCGTATACCTGATCCTTGCGGGAGGAGCAGTCCTTCTGCTGAGAGCCATCTATCAGGCCTGCAGATCGGCGGGAAGCTCCTTTGCGGAAAAGGACGGGGATGAGATCCTGTTCCTGGAGAAAGAAGGAACGGAAGAACGCGTCCGCCTCGGCAGAAAGAAACGGGAGGGAGAAGGCATGTTCTCCCCGAATATGCAGATCCGCAGGCGATATAAAAAACGGATCAAAAAGACCTTAAAGACCACGCTCCGGGGCAGCGAGACGCCCCACGAGCTGGAGGAAAAGGCCGAAGTAGAGCAAAGTGAGACGATGCAGACGCTCCATCACTATTATGAGAAAGCACGCTACAGTCAGGAAGGCTGTACAAAAGAGGAAGCAGAGCAGACGCGGCAGTAAAAAAGGATGGCTCGTTACTGCTCAGACGGTAACGCACGCGTGCAAAAACAGATGTCGAATGGAAAGAAACAAGAGAGGGAATCCTCCGCAGAGAAACGTAAGGGAGAGCCGGACCGTTTTTCTGCGGGGGATTTTTTTCGAATTTGTCCCCAAAAAGAAAAAAACAGGACTTCATAAGAAAGGAAGAAATCTCATGGAAGAACACGTAATGAAGGAAGAAAATCTGAAAGCTTACGAGCAGTCTTTGCTGGAGGAAGAAAAAAGCCCTGCCACCTGCCGGAAATATCTGGGAGATCTGCAGCGCTTCTGCGCCACACTGGATGCATCCGGTACGGTGACAAAGGAAATTGTGATCCGCTACAAACAGACACTTTTATGTCGCTATGCTGAAACAACGGTTAACGGAATCCTGGCTTCCTTAAATGGTTTTTTTAGAAGAATGGGTTGGTATGACTGTACGATTAAATCGCTAAAAGTGCAAAAAGAAGCTTTCCGTTCGAAAAAGAAGGAGCTGACAAAGAAAGAGTATTATCGATTGTTGGAGGCGGCCAAAAGCCAAAAAAATAAACGGTTGTATCTGCTGATGCAAACGATCTGTTCTACAAGGATCCGGATCAGCGAGCTACCATTCATAACTGTAGAATCTTTGGAGTCCGGATATGCAAGAGTGCGTATGAAAGGGAAAAGTCGCACGGTTCTTTTGCCCGCCCCACTACGCAGACAACTGCGCTTATATAGTAAGGAAAGAAATATCAACAGAGGAAGCATCTTTATCACCGCCAGTGGTCATCCTATGGATCGGAGCAATATTTTCCGAGAGATGAAAGCACTCAGCGAGACAGCCTGCGTGGATGCTACCAAAATCTTCCCGCATAATCTAAGACACCTTTTTGCATGCTGTTATTATGAGATAGAAAAAGATATTGACCATCTGGCAGATTTGCTGGGACATTCCAATATTAATACCACTCGGATTTACCTTGCCAGAAGCAGTGAAGAGCAGGCACAAAAGCTGGAATCATTGGGACTGGTGATATAGTGAAAAAGCAATATACAACATAATATTCATTTTGTTGTGTAGGAATATGCAGGGGTCAGACCCCCTAAAGATGGCTTTCCCTGTTTCCTTATATTGGTCCGGTAACAGCAAACCGTTTGCTGGAACATTTCAGTGAGCCGTCCGGGGTGTTTCATGCTGGACTTCCGGAATTTATGGGATAAAAGGAATAACAAAACGTCAGATTCAGAGCATAACTGGCAATAAATCCCTGGACCAGGCGTGGAAATTAATAGACACTTGTGGCAAAAATTGTATTTCAGTTCTTCTCAAAAGTGATATGAGATATCCCAAAAGAGCCGGAATGACAGAAGACGCTCCGATTGTGTTATACTATAAAGGGCATTTTGAGTATATGAAAGACCCGGTAGCTATTGTAGGTGCAAGAAGGTGTACTCAGGAGGCAAAATTTCGTGCGGTAGAACTGGCAGAACAGTATACGAGGAATGGACAGACCATTATCAGTGGGATGGCAAAAGGGATTGATTCATATGCGCATACCGCGTGTTTGAATGCAGAGGGGTATACTGTGGCCATTGTTGGAAATGGTCTG
This sequence comes from Fusicatenibacter sp., assembly GCA_022766945.1. GTDB lineage: Bacteria > Bacillota > Clostridia > Lachnospirales > Lachnospiraceae > Fusicatenibacter. The sequence goes on from JALEOU010000058.1 coordinate 9,967, forward strand.
GATATCTGCTATCCCAGTGAGCATAAAAAGCTAATGGATTGTATAATTGAAAAAGGTCTTATGATTTCTGAATATCCTCCCGGAATAAAACCCTCAAGATACACATTTCCGCGAAGAAACCGCCTGATCAGTGCCTGGGCGGAGCATATTGTTGTAATTGCGCCGGGGAAAGGAAGTGGGGCATTGATCACGGCAGAATATGGAAGAAAATATGGGCGGCAGGTGGAGATCATAGGACAATTGGGATCTGACACTTTAGCAACTTAAAATCAATCGGGTCGGCCTCATAAAGAATTGAAAATTTCGAAAAGAGGCTGTCGGGAAATGATATGCTCTGCACAGGGGCATATTAAAAATAAGTAGTACTGTTACATTTCAAAAAGAGGCGGTGAACGTATAAAAAAAGATATGTAGTTTTTGAGATTAAAAATCCATGGTAAACTAATCATGGCAGTTGGCGGTTTATGTTTATTATTGTGATAGGGGTATCTCAACAATACAACATATATTTAAAAATTGCTTTTTTATGAAAAAGTGGTGGCTTCACGTACTTAGGGCTAGCCGCCGCGCCGGCGGCCTGGTACAATGGTGGTATCTTATCTGAGCAATATGGTATGCACTGTGGAGATAAAGAATCGTGTTTCTTATTTTGCTTCCAGATAAGAAAAAAAGAAATGTGGAGTACGAGAATGAAGCCAGACTTTACAATCAAACCATTGAGTGATGAAGCGCGTTCGTTTCATGGAGGCAGTTTAGATAGATTGCTTAGGGATCAGGATAAAAAACTTTTAAGAGACAGAATTCATAGATTCCAAACCTTGGATATTGCAAGTATGAGCGATAAGGAACTTGAAGCAAAGATTGACGAAGTGTTGAGAGTTGAAATAGACGGTGGTATTACTATATCAACTACTATGATGGAATATTCTTTGTTTCACAGTGGAGAGAGATTTTACAGGGTTCGTCCATTAAAAACTGCAGAAATGCCAAATAGAGATTTGAAGAAAGTGGCTGCCTTCTGGAATCCCCCTTCAAAATATGTAAAACGCTATGGACGTTTGAATAGATCCGGAGAATCTTTGCTGTATACTGCATTGAATCCATATACTGCAATTTGTGAAACAGGATTAAAATCGGGGGATCCTTTTGCATTATGTGTTTATGAAGCAATTAAACCACTTCGTTTTTCATGGATTGGTGGCCAGGCAGATTACGAGTTTAATCAAATCAAAAGCAAGAAAGCAATTGATTTTTTGGAAACAATAAGGAAGTTCCTGGTTGATGAATTTACTCGAATTGTTCCAGAAGGGCAAGAGTCCTTATATCGAATCACAGAAATAATAGCAAAAAATTATTATAATTCTCCAGAAGATAATGGTTGGCGATATCCATCGATAAAAAATAATTATGAAGATAATATATGTTTTAAATCAGAACGCGTAATGTATAATTTGAAACTTGTAGGGGCCATTATTGCAACATTAAACGAAGCAGATGAAGAAGATCCACATGGAGTAACTATGTCAGTGAAATATGTAATTGAAGGACCCAATATGGATCGCTACTATTTATATGAGAGTGAAGCAGGGGAAGCGTATATGGAAAAGCTTTTCCCCAAAAAAAAGCCCAGGGGCTATTAAATTTTTATAAACAGTTCATCTGCTGAAATCAGCAACAAAAAGATAAAAGGACTCTATTATGCAGAAATTTGATTGGTCACATAAAGTCATAACGAAGTTGTGGCATTCCCTTCCGGAAAAATATGTAGATGGAAGCTTCATTGAAAACAGAATCATACAAGACGAATTCACTACGGAGGATATCAATAAGGATGCTTATTATATGCGTGATATCCTGAAAACCTATATTAGCTGCGAATCGAAAAGCAATGCAAAAAAAAGAAAGCTGTCTTCTGGAGAATGTAGTACCATTACCATGATGGTATTGTGCAGTGAATGGAAATCACCACATGAAGTTGTCAGGCTGCTTTATCTGGCATATTTACATGACCTTGATCCGATTTTTTCCAGAAACCTTCCGCCTAAGCTTGTTTCAAAGCTTCGTCGAAGAAGAACTTATACCATGAAGAACTGGGACAAGGAACTTTACGGCTTTTGGCATCCGCGAAGTAAAAAATATCTTCCACTTGATGAGGCTGCTTTCGTGGAAATAGAGAGCTGGATAAGAGCAATGGATCCGGAGACCATTGAAAAGGTGTTTGATTCCGATGATGTGACTGCTTTTGCGGAGCATGTTTGCCATGTTATGGAACTTGCATTTAGTAATAAGACATTTACATTGACATTTTTTTCGGAAGAAGCATATGAGAGAGCTATAGATATGTTGTCAGTCAATCGGGTCTGCCTCTAAAGAATTTGACTCCCTAAAGAATTTCAAAGACAAGCCCCTGTCGGGCGTATGGATGAGATCACGGTGAGAGTAACATCAAACTGTGGTCAGCCAAACGCTCGGTGGGGGCTTTTTGTACTTGTGGAAGCCCAGGGACTATAAACTTTTGTTAAGAAGCCCAGGGCTTATTAAGGGTAAACGGTAGATTCCAAGTACCTTGACAAATATCAGGCCGTTTTCACGGCCATTGCATTATTTCTGGTCTGCTCCTTTGGGCTTCCGTATATATTCTGTAAGTAGGTAAGTAAGTAGGTAACAATGCGTATGTACAAAACTATCTGATTTTCGGATAAAATATTCCCATCATATTATGTGGAGGATTTTATCATGGAAACAAATGAATCAATGACCAAACGGGAACTCTGGCGTGTGCGCATTGACCAGT
>JALEOU010000119.1 GCA_022766945.1 Fusicatenibacter sp.
CTCTTTTGGTACAATGTGGATAACTTTACTTTTTTTGCCATTATCGCTGTGAAAACACTTCCTTCTCAGGATGGATTATCAACACGTTTTGCTTGTAATAAGGACGTTTTCCACTGGCAAAATGACGGCCTGCTCTATCGCTCGGATTTGCTTTTTCCTTTCCTGCTTGCTAAAATTGATTTATCAATTTTAGCGAAGGAGGTTTTCAGGATGGCAAGGAAAAGTAACTATTCCAAGGGCGTATATGACCAACTGGAAGATGTCATGGCAAGGCTGTCCGCCATGGAAACCTCCCATAAAGAAGAACAGAAAGAAATCAAACATCTCAATTCCATTGTCCGCCAACAGGAAAAGGAGATTGAAAAGTTATCTGATACCATCAGGATACAGGCAGAAACCATTGAAAACCTTGAACAAGAGAACGCTTGCCTGAAAAAGGAAAATCAGCTCCTGCGCAATGACAATGACCGCATGAAGCGGATTCTGAATAACAACAGCACCAATTCATCCCTGCCTCCTTCGTCAGACCAGGCGAAGTCATCCGGGGATGATGACCAGGATGATGGCAATGGCAGCGGCACTGGTTCCTCCGGTAAACCCGCAAACCAGTATAATGGTAGGACGGCCTCCCAAAAGAAAAAGGGAGGGCAGCCCGGCCACAAGGGAACCACCCTTGCCCGGACGGATGTTGAGCAAAAAATCAAAGATGGTGTATTTCAGCACCGCATCAGGCACATCGGGGAAAAGTCTGGCAAGTATATCACCCGGTATGTGTTAGACACGGAGGTCATGGTAACCGCAACAGAGGTACGAATCTACGCGGATAAAGACGGGAAATTTCAAGTTCCAAAGGAATACTCCTCTGATGTAACCTATGGTTCCCACATCCGCGCCATGGTTTCCTGCCTGTACAGCGAAGGAGTTGTTTCCAATGACAGGATCTGTTCCTTTATCAACAGCATCACGGATGACGCGCTAAGTATTTCTGAAGGAACTGTCTACCATATCTGCAGTCGTTTTTCTAACCTGTGTGAAAGAGAAAGCGAGAGTATCAGCAGTAACCTACAGTCCAGCCCGGTTCTTTGCACGGATGCGACCCATATGAGCTGTGATGGGAAGAGGACATATATCAGAAACTTCAGCAATGACAATTCCGTCCTGTACGTGGCGATGCCAACGAAAAAGCTGGCACAGATGAAGAAGATCGAACTGCTTAAGGGGTTTACCGGGATACTGGAGCATGACCATGAGACCGCACTTTATCACTTTGGGCTTGGGCATGCAGAATGCAACGTCCACCTGGAGAGGTATCTCCTGAAAAACACGGAGGAAACCGGGAACCGATGGAGCCATCATATGTCGATGTTCTTAAAAGGCATGAACCGTGCCAGGAAGAAACTCAAGGAGGCAGGAATCAGCCATTTCGCTGCGGAATATCTTACCCGGTACGAGGCAAGATATGATGAGATACTTGCCTTGGGAGAGAAAGAAGCTGAATCGACAAGAGGGAGGTACAACCAGCAGGAGGAGAGGAAACTGTTAAACAGGTTAAAAAAATACAAAGAAAACCATCTGCTGTTCCTGCATAATTTCGAGGTACCTTACTCTGACAACATGAGCGAACGAGATCTTCGTAAATGTAAGAATCGTCAGAAAATGTCTGGGGGGTTCCGGTCAATGGATGGGATGGCAATGTACTGTTCCATCATGAGTTTCATAGAGACCGTGAAACGAAGAGGCAAAAAAATCTTCCAGAGTATTGTGGAGCTACATGAAGGGAGGCCAGTTTTTTCCTGACTGGCCTGTTTTGGTTTCTCTTCATTTGCTACCTGGCTGAACTGTAAC
>JALEOU010000064.1 GCA_022766945.1 Fusicatenibacter sp.
TGTACTTATTTCGAGATAGAGGGAGCACTTTTGCATCTGGGAAGACTGCATCATGTGATGAAGGAAAAAAAGCAGGATGAAGACAGTATTGATTAATATGATTCGGTTTTATCAAAAATATCTGTCACCGCTGAAGAGAACAAGGTGTCCTTATATCCCCACCTGTTCTCAGTATGGACTGGAGGCAATCCAGAAGTACGGTGCTTTGAAAGGAAGTCTGCTGGCAGCCTGGAGAATACTGAGATGTAACCCGTTTTCACACGGGGGTTACGACCCGGTGCCGTAGACGCATAAGGAGGAGAATACGTTTTGGATATCGTACTGAGCAAATCAACCTGGCCGATTATCAAATATGTGTGTCAGATTCTTGGCTGGCTGATTAACGGAATTTATTTGATGTTGGAATGGATCGGTATTCCGAACATCGGTATTGCTATTATTTTATTTACGCTGATTATTTATCTGATTCTGACACCGATTCAGATCAAACAGCAGAAGTTTTCCAAAATGATGAGTGTTATGCAGCCGGAAATCATGAGAATTCAGAAAAAATATGAGAAGAAAAAAGATCAGAATTCTCAGATGAAACAGTCGGAGGAGATGTCAGCAGTTTATCAGAAATACGGTGTTTCACCGACGGGAAGCTGCCTTCCGCTGTTTGTACAGATGCCGATTCTGTTTGCTCTTTATCAGGTAATCTATCATATTCCGGGATACATTGGCAGTGTGCGCAAAGTATTTGAGGGGCTGGTAGGACAGATTATGGGAGTTTCCGGTTATTCGGAAATCTTAACGCAGTTTATTAATGACAACCGGGTGACGATGTACTCGAAAGTCAGTGAAACATTAACAGAAAATAATATCTTTGATATGTTATATGTGTTAAAACCTGCACAGTGGGAACAGCTGGCAGATATTTCGCAGTTCTCCGGGTTTTCAGATGTGATCAATAAGACAGCTGCGAGTTCTTCACATATCAATATGTTCCTAGGAGTCAACATTACACAGTCTCCGATGGATGTTGTGCAGGAAGGGATTGCGAGCGGTTCGGTGCTTTTGGTTATCGGTGCTATTCTGGTACCGGTGCTGGCATGGTTTACCCAGTGGCTGAACTATAAGCTGATGCCGGAGGCAGAGACTCAGCCGAATAATAAAAAATCCGGCGGCATGGAAAATTCCATGAAAACAATGAACACGGTGATGCCGATTATGTCTGCATTTTTCTGTCTGTCTTTCTCCATTGGTATCGGTATTTACTGGATTGCCGGTGCCGTGATCCGAAGTGTACAGCAGGTGATCATTAACCGTCAGATGGCTAAGCTGGATCTGGATGAATTGATTCAGAAGAATCAGGAAAAAGTGGCGAAGAAGAGGGAAAAGGCTGGTCTTCCTCCCCAGAAGATCACACAGCAGGCAACTCAGAGTGTAAGAAATATTCCGGTTCAGGAACCGGTTGTCAAAGAACGGTCGGAAGAAGAGAAAGCAGCTGCAAGAAAAGAAGCGACGGATTTTTACAACAGTAATCAGGAGTATCGTCCGGGAAGTATCGCTTCAAAAGCCAACATGGTGAAAAAATTTGATGAGAAGAACACGAAAAAGAAAAAATAGGGGGTAGATCTTATGGAGTTTATCGAAGTATCCGCAAAAAACGTGGACGATGCAATTACGAAAGCCTGCATTGAGCTTCAGGCTTCCAGCGATAAACTGGAGATTCAGATCATCAGCGAAGGAAGCTCGGGCTTTTTTGGAATCGGAAGCAAACCGGCTGTGATCCGTGTTGCAGTTAAACCAGAAGTTGCAGCAGAGCCTGTGATTGTGGAAAAGGAACCGGAGAAAAAAACGGAAAGACAGGAGAAGAAGGCAGTACGCCAGGAGCCTGTCAGAAAAGAAGCTCAAAAGAAAGAGGCTCCAAAGAGAGAGCAGAGCAAAAAAGAACCGGCGAAAAAGGAAGTTACAAAAAAAGAGGCGCCTGTAAAGGCAGAGAAGACGACTGAGAGTTCCAAAAAACAGGAAATCAAAGAAGAGATTCCGCCAAGAACGGAAGAAGAAATTGCACAGATGAAAGCTGCTGCAGAAGAATTTCTGAACGGTGTATTTAAGGCAATGGAGCTTCCGGTTGAGATTCAAATGAATTACAATACACAGAACGGAAGCCTGGATATTGATTTTGCCGGAGAGGATATGGGAATTCTGATCGGTAAGAGAGGACAGACTCTGGATTCCCTTCAGTATCTGACATCTCTTGTTGTAAATAAGGATCAGAAAGAGTATGTTCGTGTGAAACTTGACACGGAGAACTACCGGAAACGCAGAAAAGAAACACTGGAAAATCTGGCAAGAAACATTGCTTACAAAGTAAAGAAAACCAGAAGACCGGTATCTCTTGAGCCGATGAATCCTTATGAGAGACGGATTATTCATTCTGCTCTTCAGGGAAATAAATTCGTAGAAACTTACAGTGAAGGAAATGAACCCTATCGTCATGTTGTGGTAGCTCCGAAACGGTAAGAAAGTGCAGGAAACACGAAACATCATCGGACAGAGCTGATGGATGAGAAAATGGCGGTACCAGAACAAAGCAGGTACCGCCATTTTTAGAAATAAGAAAATCAGGAAAACGGTACCTGATGGAACAGAACGAAAATGAGGAGACAAACTTATGAATGTGGGATTGCTGATGGATGATACGATCGCAGCGGTATCGACAGCGATGGCGCCTGCGGGAATCGGTATTGTGAGAGTGAGCGGAAGGGAGGCACGCATCATCACAGATCGGATCTTTCGGGCAAAAAAAGAAGGAAAGCGTCTGATCAACGTCAAATCTCATACAATCCATTATGGATGGATTGTGGATCATGAGGAGATCATTGATGAGGTTCTGGTTATGGTCATGAAAGGTCCGCGGACATATACCGGGGAAGATACAGTGGAGATTGACTGCCATGGCGGAGTTCTGGCAGTCAAAAAGGTTCTGGAAGCGGTGCTTCATGCCGGTGCAAGAGCAGCACAGCCGGGAGAATTTACCAAGCGGGCTTTTTTAAGCGGGAGAATGGATCTCTCTCAGGCGGAAGCTGTTATGGATGTAATTTCGGCGAAAAACGCTTATGCACTGAAAAGCTCTGAAAGTCAGCTTCGGGGAACGGTAAAAAGGGCCATCCGGGAAATCAGGGAATCTCTGATCTATGAGATTGCCTTTATCGAATCCGCGTTGGATGATCCGGAACACATCAGTCTGGATGGATATCCCAAACGGCTGGGGGAAGTAGTAAGGGAACAGAAACAAAAAGTGGAAAAACTGCTTGCATCCGCAGACGAGGGAAAGATGATTCAGGAAGGAATCAAAACGGTGATCCTCGGAAAACCAAATGCCGGAAAGTCCTCTCTGTTAAATCTTCTTGTGGGAGAAGAAAAAGCGATTGTGACAGAGATTGCAGGAACAACCAGAGATGTTCTGGAAGAACATCTGGTTCTCAAAGGGATCTCTCTTCGGATACTGGATACGGCAGGAATCCGAAAGACGACGGATAAGGTGGAAAAAATCGGAGTTGACCGGGCCATGGAACATGCAAAAGATGCCGATCTGATTTTGTATGTGGTAGATGTTTCCGTACCGCTGGATGAAAATGATCAGAAGATTATCGATCTGATTCAAAGAAAGAATTCCATTGTATTGATGAATAAATCTGATCTGACAGCGGTGATTGATAAAGAGAAGATGGAGCAGCTTGTGAAGGCTCCCGTTCTTTCAATTTCTGCCAGGGAAGAGACCGGAATTGAACAGCTGGAAGATACGATCCGGAAACTGTTTTTCCGGGGAGAAATTTCTTTCAACGATGAAGTTTATATTACAAATGCAAGGCATAAACAGGCACTTGCAGAGGCAAAGAAGAGTCTGGAGCTGGTGGAAAACAGTATTGCCATGGGAATGCCGGAGGATTTCTTTTCCATCGATTTGATGAGTGCCTATGAGCAGCTCGGAGAAATTATCGGAGAATCTGCAGGAGAAGATCTGGTCAATGAGATATTCAGTAAATTCTGTACTGGAAAATAAACGGAGGATATTATGGGAGTAATGGAAGAATACGTGGATATAGCAGTGATCGGTGCCGGTCATGCGGGATGCGAGGCGGCGCTTTCAGCGGCACGTCTGGGGCTGGAGACGATCATTTTTACCGTAAGTGTGGACAGTATTGCCATGATGCCCTGCAACCCCAATATCGGAGGAACTTCAAAAGGGCATCTGGTAAGGGAAATTGACGCGCTCGGCGGGGAGATGGGAAAAAATATTGACAAAACCTTTATACAATCCAAGATGCTGAATCAGTCCAAGGGACCGGCAGTTCATTCACTGCGCGCCCAGGCAGACAAAAGGGCATACAGTCAGTCGATGCGAGAAGTTCTGGAAAATACAGACCACCTGACCATCCGGCAGGCGGAGGTATCGGAAATCTGCGTGGAAAATGGTGTTCTGACCGGTGTCAAAACGGTTTCCGGCGCCATTTATCACTGCAAAGCAGCGGTACTGTGTACAGGTGTTTATCTGAATGCAAGGTGTATCTACGGCGATGTAAGTACCTACACGGGGCCAAACGGACTACAGGCGGCAACACACCTGACCGATTCCCTGAAAGCCAACGGAGTGGAAATGGTGCGTTTTAAAACGGGAACTCCTGCCAGGGTAGATAAGAGAAGTATTGATTTTTCGAAAATGGAAGAACAATTCGGAGATGAGAGGGTTGTACCGTTTTCTTTTTCCACAGATCCGGAAAGTGTGCAGATCCCGCAGGAATCCTGCTGGCTTACGTACACCAATGAGAAAACGCATCAGATTATCCGTGAAAATCTGGATCGTTCCCCATTGTATTCCGGCATGATTGAGGGAACCGGGCCGAGATATTGTCCGTCGATCGAAGATAAGGTCGTGAAATTTGCTGACAAAAACCGACATCAGGTATTTCTGGAGCCGGAAGGACGCTACACCAATGAAATGTATGTAGGAGGCATGTCCAGTTCTCTTCCGGAGGATGTTCAGATTGCGATGTATCATACCGTACCCGGGCTTGAGCATGCGAAAATTGTGCGGAATGCTTATGCAATTGAGTATGACTGTATTAATCCGAGACAGCTTTTGCCGTCGTTGGAGTTTAAGGCCATTCGGGGACTTTTCTCCGGTGGGCAGTTCAACGGAAGCTCCGGTTATGAGGAAGCTGCCGCGCAGGGCCTGATTGCGGGAATTAACGCTGCCATGAAGGTAAAAGGAAAGGAAATGCTGATTCTGGACCGCTCAGAATCTTATATCGGTGTGCTGATTGATGATCTGGTGACAAAGGAAAATCATGAACCTTACAGGATGATGACAAGCCGTGCGGAATACCGTCTGCTGCTGCGCCAGGATAATGCAGATCTGCGTCTTCGGAAATATGGTTATCAGGTGGGACTGATCTCACAGGAACAGTACGATGCCCTGCTTTTAAAGGAAAAACAAATCGAAGAAGAGATCGGAAGGGTGGAGCATACTTATGTGGGAACAACTTCCCGGATCAATGAACTGCTGGAACAGCTGCATTCTACACCGCTTCAGGGCGGAAGCTCTTTGGGTGAACTGATCCGGCGGCCGGAATTGAATTATCAGGTCCTTGAAGAGGCTGATCCGAATCGACCGCAGCTGCCGGAGGATGTAAAGGAACAGGTAAATATCAATATTAAATATGACGGTTATATCCGGCGGCAGCTGCGGCAGGTGGAACAGTTTAAGAAAATGGAGGAGAAGAAGATACCGGAGGATATTGACTATGATGCGGTTCAGAGCCTTCGGATTGAAGCAAAGCAGAAACTGAACTTATATCGTCCGATCAATATCGGGCAGGCGTCCAGAATCTCCGGGGTATCACCGGCAGATATCTCAGTGCTGCTGGTTTATCTGGGACATTAGATACAATGCTCCTGGCATCCTATGATTTTTAAGATCGGAGTAGAAAAATAAATGAAGGATTATAATCTGGAACGGTTTCAGTGCGGCCTGTCGGAACTGAAGATAGAACTTTCCAAAGAGCAGATGGAGCAGTTTCTTAACTATTATGAATTGCTGGTGGAATGGAATTCCTTTATGAATCTGACGGCAATCACGGAATTTGATCAGGTAATTACAAAGCATTTTCTGGACAGTCTTTCGATTGTAAAGGTTTGCAGGATAGATCAGATCGGTACTGTGCTGGATGTGGGTACAGGTGCCGGATTTCCGGGAATTCCGCTGAAAATAGCATTTCCGAAGCTGGAAATTGTGCTTCTGGACTCCTTAAATAAAAGGGTAAAGTTTCTGAACGAAGTGATTGAGCGACTGGGCCTGGAGGGAATCAGAGCAGTTCATGGAAGAGCAGAGGAATTTATCCGCACGGATGGTGCAAGAGAAGGATTTGATCTGGCAGTATCCCGGGCGGTGGCCAATCTGAGTTCTCTTTGCGAATATTGTCTGCCTTATGTGAAAACAGGAGGAAGTTTTATCTCTTACAAATCAGGAAAGATTCAGGAAGAACTATCATCCGCCAAACAGGCAGTGAAAGTGCTGGGTGGTGAACTTGAGAACACGGTGTATTTTCAGCTGACGGGAACGGAAGATGAGAGATCATTTGTATGTATCCGAAAGAAGAAAGAAACACCAAAGAAATATCCAAGAAAGGCGGGAATGCCTGCAAAGGAACCGATCGGGGCTGTTCCCCGGAAGAACAACGGATGAATTTTTATAATACCAGGGTTAAAAGAAATTTTGAACCTGGTATTATTTTTTTGTGTTTTTCGTTTCACTGTTTTTTCACAAAATTGACAGTGAATGAACACAATTGGTGCATAAAATAGGGTGTACTGAGGTCAAAAATGTTTGAACCGGAAAGCAGAGAAGGAGGAAGAAAATTGATTGAGGTGAAAAACCTGGTAAAGCGTTACGGTGATCACGTGGCTGTGAATCATCTGAACTTTACAGTAGAAGAAGGACAGATCTACGGATTTCTCGGACCAAACGGTGCAGGAAAATCGACAACAATGAATATGATTACCGGATATCTGGCAGCCACAGAAGGAGAAGTGATTATCAATGGTCACAATATTCTGGATGATCCGGAAGAGGCAAAAAAGTGTATTGGCTACCTTCCGGAAATGCCGCCTGTCTACATGGATATGACAGTGCTGGAATATCTGAAATTTGTGGCGGAGCTGAAAAAAATACCAAAGGATAAGGTAAAAAAACAGCTGATGGAAGTGATGAGCCTGGTGAAAATCACGGATATGCAGAACCGCCTGATCCGGAATCTTTCCAAAGGATACCGTCAGAGAGTAGGTCTTGCCCAGGCTGTGATCGGTTATCCGCCGATTATTATTCTGGATGAGCCGACGGTTGGACTGGATCCGAAGCAGATCATAGAGATCCGTGAATTGATCAAATCCCTTGGAAAGAAACATACGGTTATTTTGAGCTCCCATATTCTTTCTGAGGTCAGTGCAGTCTGTGATTATGTCATGATTATCTCGAAAGGGGAACTGGTGGCCAGTGATACGCCTGAAAATCTTGGGAAACTAATGATTGGTTCCAATACTGTGAAATGTACGGTGAAAGGTTCCAGGGGAGCGGTCATATCCGCGTTGAACCAGATTCCGGAGATTAAAAATGTAAAATACGAGGATGCGGAGGAAAAAGGATGTCTCAGGCTTGTGATTACAACAGATAAGAGTAAGGACATCCGGGAGCCATTGTTTTATAAGATGGCTGCTGCATCCTGTCCGATTCTGGCGTTAAGCTCGAGTACGATGTCTCTTGAGGATGTCTTCCTGGAACTGACAGATGATTCCGGGAAAGCTGCCAGAAAGCTGAAAAAGGAGATGAAAAAGCAGACAGATGAAAAGGAACAGGATCTCGCTGTGACACAGGAAGAGACTGCAAAGACGGATTCTTCGCAAAATGAAGAGGAGGGGGGAACGAAGAAATGAAAGCAATTTACAAAAAGGAGCTGAAAAGTTATCTGACTTCCATGGTCGGGTATCTCTTTATCGCATTTATTCTGCTCTTGTTTGGACTTTATTTTACAGCCATCAATGTTCAGCAGGCGTATCCGGAAATCGGATATGCGCTTGGAAATGCATCTTTTGTCTTTCTGATTGCAGTACCGATTCTGACAATGAAGGTACTCTCAGAGGAGCAGAAAAATAAGACCGATCAGCTGCTGCTTACGGCTCCGGTGAGACTGGAAGAAATCGTGCTTGGAAAATACCTGGCACTACTTACTATTTTTGCAATTCCGGTATGTCTGATCTGTCTGTACCCGCTTTTGCTCGGCACTCACGGAACTGTTTCCTATCCCATGGCTTATACCTCCATACTGGGATTTTTCCTTCTGGGAGCAGCCTATATAGCCATCGGTGTATTTATTTCTTCCATCACAGAGAGTCAGGTCATCGCGGCGGTACTCTCTTTTGTGCTGTTGTTTTTTTGCTACATGGAAAGCCCGATTGCGGCATTTTTCCCAGAGAGCGCATCAGGTTCCCTCTTTTCTTTTGTTATTCTGATTGCACTGGTGTGTCTGTGGATCGGAAGCATGATTAAAAATCCTGTTGTGACAGGTGTGATTGCGATCTGTGCGGAGGGAGCTCTGATCGCTGTTTATTTTGTAAAATCATCTCTTCTGGAAGGAAAGATTCAGGATTTTCTGGGAATTTTTAATATCTCGGATCATTTGAATAACTTTATCAGCGGAATGGTGGATCTACAGGGAATCATCTATTTTCTTTCTGTGATCGTGGTCTGTATCTTTCTTACGATTCAGTCTCTGCAGAAAAAGCGCTGGAATTAGGAGGTGGAGATGATGAATTTATTGAAAAAGAAGAAAGACCCGGAAAAGAAGATATCATTGAAAGAAAACATGAAGAAAATCTTTTCAAAAAAGCATTTAAAAGAAATCTTCACCGGGGAAGAAAACAGGAAATATTTAAGACATGGATCGTATTCTTCTGCCATGACGGTCGTTGTCATAGCGGTTGTGGTTGTAGTCAATCTGATTGTCGCACAGCTTCCCTCGGATATCAGACAGATTGATGTGAGTACACAAAAACTCTATTCTGTCACAGACGATACGAAAGAAATTCTGAAAAATCTGGATACGGATGTGACTTTGTATTACATTGCAAGAAACGGCAGCGAGGATGATACGATTGAGAAACTCCTGGAACATTATGAGGATCTCTCAAGTCATATTACGGTAGAGCAGAAGGATCCGGATCTTTACCCGAAATTCACCAGCCAGTATACCAGTGAGCAGGTTGCCTCGGACAGTGTAATTGTAGTAAGCGGTGAAAAGAGCAAAGTAGTTTCCGGCGATGATATGTGGGAAAGTTCCATTGATTACAGTACTTATTCTTACAAGACAACCGGATTCGACGGAGAAGGACAGATTACCAGCGCTATCTCTTATGTCACCAGCGAGAATAATGCAAAAATTTACTGGGTAACCGGTCATGGGGAACCATCGATCTCGGATCTGACTTCCAATTTCAGTGATGCGATTGAAAAAAGCAATATTGATGTGGAAGAACTGGCACTGATGACGGAGGAGATTCCGGAAGATACCAGTTGTATCGTGATTATGGCACCGTCCGTTGATTTCTCCCAGGAAGAGGCAAATAAAGTCATCAGCTATATGGAAAACGGCGGAAATGTCCTGATGTTTACGAATTATTCGGATACTGATATGCCAAATATTGATTCGATTCTGGAAAACTACGGTGTGACAAGATCGGATGGAGTTGTAGTGGAAAGCGACAGCCAGTACTATTATCCGCAGATGCCATATTATCTGCTGCCTGAGATCCAAAGTGATGATATTACTGAGGATGTGAAGGATAACTATATTTTAATGCCGGTGGCTCAGGCCATTTTGCCGTTGGATTCCTATCGTGATACGCTCACCATCACTTCACTGCTTCAGACGACCGATGGTGCATACATTGAGGATGATCCGGACAACAGTACCTGGTCCAAATCGGAGGATAGCGTCACCGGTACGTTTGATCTTGGTGTTGTCATTACTGAGACGGTGGATGATAAGGAAGCAAAACTGATTTATTTTTCCTGTGCCAATATGCTGAGCAGCCAGATTGATATGGCTGTCAGCGGAGCGAATGCAAAACTTGCAGCATCTGCAGCGGCATCCATGTGTGATGTGGAAGAATCTGTGCTGATTGCAAGCAAGAGTCTTTCCTATTCAAGTCTTGTATTTACCGATGCACAGGTGAGCTTCTGGAGTATTGTGACAATCGGACTGATTCCTGTCTCAGTGATTGTGATCGGTCTTGTGATCTGGATGAGAAGGAGAAAGCGTTAATGAAGAAAAAAGGAAAATTAATTGGTGCTCTGATCCTTCTGATTGCTCTTTGCGTCATTCTGATTGTGCTGAAACAAAAAGGAAGTACGGATGGTGATGAGAGCAGTTCCGCATCGGAGGAGGAAACAGAAACAGTTGTTGCGATAGACAGTGAGGAGATTACCGGTCTGGCATTTACCATGGATGGAAAGGAAGTCTCTTTTACCAAAACAGAAGATACCTGGTCTTATGATCAGGATGAAACATTTCCACTCAAGGAAAGCAAAATTTCAAGTATTGCAAATCAGGTCTGCAGCATCACTGCAAAGCGCGTGATTGAAGGAGAGGATAAAGGAGAACTGTCAGATTATGGACTGGATGATCCCACAAATGTACTTACCATAACAGAGGCAGACGGTACACAGATAGTTCTTCAGATTGGAGATGAGAACAGTTCTTCGGGATATTTTTATCTGATGCTGAATGAGGATACAGATAAGATATATATGGTGAGCACTTCTTTTGACACGATGTTTCCGGAGAATCTGATGGCCTGTGCAGAAAGTGAATCGCTGCCTTCTATCAGTTCGGATGTAATCATTGAAGTTCAGATGGAAGGTGAGAATCACTTCACTTTAAGCAAAGATACAGAAACCAGTACATGGACGGTCATCGATGAAAATGGGAATGCGTACGATACAGATGATGACAGCGTCAGCACACTGACAAGCGCGGCTTCCGGTCTTTCTTACAAAGGTCTGACTGCTTATGGATGTACGGATTTTTCACCCTATGGACTGGATCAGCCGAAAGCGACTATAACCGTTCGTTATACCGGGGAAGAAGAAGTAAAGAAAGAAGATGATGATACTGCAAAGGAGAGTGCAGAGGATGATTTTTCTGAATCTGTGGTGGATTCCTCTTCCGAGGAGACAGAAACGATTACAGTGGAAAAGGAACTGGTACTTCTTGTGGGAACTGCGAATGAAGATGGAGATTATTATGTGACTACAGAAGGATCCGATGAGGTTCACTTGATGTCAGCCTCTAAGGTAGAAGCAATCACCACCACAGCTGCGGGTGATTACTGGGATCTGTATATCAATATGCAAAATGTTGCGGATGTGGAATATGTGGAAGTGACTTATCAGGGTGAAACAAAGAAAATTGAACGTCACGTAGAAGAAGTAACGGATGAGGATGATGAATCTTCCACGACAGAGGAAGTTACCTACCTTTGCGGTGAGGAAGAACTGGATAAAACAGATTTCACTTCCTTCTATTCAGCAGTGATCAGTGCGAAAGCGCAGACAAAGGATTGGTCACTGGTTCATCCGGATACGGAAGAAGAACTGATAGTAACTTTCTACAAAAAAGATGGTACAAAATTTACCGCTGCTTACAGCAAATATGATTCCAGCTTTTATTATACAGAGGATCGCTATGGAATACCGTCACTGGTGAATAAAAACAATGTGAAATCAATGATTCAGTATTATACGGAACTGTTTGAATAACAGAATAAACTCAGAAAAAAGAGAGTAATTACCAAAATATAGCCCCCTGTCAATGCGACAGGGGGCTATATTTTGGCTGCCGTGCATGCGGTAAAAAGGTTCCGTGGACCTTTTTGAGCCAATCATTCCAAAATTCTTTTCTGCAATTTCAAGGAATTTCCGGAGCGGTTTCAAAAGAATATATGAATTTTTTCCAACAATGCCTCTGGCGTCTCAAGCTGAGGGAGATGCTTTGACTTTGGAATCAGTTCTGCCTCAATGGAAGTGTTCAGAGAAGTATAGAGGGCTATGGTTTCCTCGATACCGTCTTCTTTCGCACCGCCGACGATGAAAATACTGTTGTCAACATGTTTCAGGGCATGAGAAATATTGAGGTTTACAAAATTTCCCTTCAGGCTTGCCAGAAGATATTTTCCGTTTCCGTTCCCAAGATGAGCACTTTCATAATACGCGTCCACATCAGAGGAATTTCTGTGGAATGGATTATAGTAATACTTTTCCGTAAACAGTAATTCTGTGTTGGAGCGGGAAGTAATTATATTGTACAGTAAAGTACCAACCAAAGGAAGTTCAATCAAGCCTTTCAAAAATTTGCTGCGTTTGCCTGGAATCTGATTCAGCTTTGCCAGATCTTCCGGATTGATCAGCATAAGTTTGCGGAAATATTCCGGAGTGTTATTGCAGGCAGTGACTGCAAAAGAAGCTGAGAGTCCGCTGGCAATGACATCCGTTGGACAACCAATGATCTGGCGGATGAAATTGGTAATCAATTGTACATATAAAAAGTTTGTGTAGGTAATCTGAGGTTTATCAGATCGACCGCATCCGAGAAGGTCAATACAATAAACAGTGTGATCCTTCGCAAGAACAGGGGCAATCTGTTTCCATTCATATCCGCTGGATCCGCACTGAAGATCATGGATCAGGAGTATGGGAGAACCGCTTCCCTGCTTCGTATAAAAAATGTTTCCAAATTGCCACTCATAACAGGACTTTTCTTCCGATGATAAGAGATTTTTCATTACAGCAGTGGCAGAAATAGCTTTGTTGAGGACATATATGGCAGCTCCGGAAAGTGCAGTGAGAAGAGTAACAGTAACAAGTTTTTTCTTCGGGTTTTTCATTTGGAACTCCTTTCCTAAAACGATATGTTTATTATAAAATAAAATCAAAAAAGATACAACGGTAAAATAAAAATTATAAGTTTACATAATGTTAAAAATTGAAGAAAAACAACTGAAAATAAATCATCAAGAAGAATAAAAAAAAAGAAATGATTATTTTCTATAAGAAAATGCAATTATAAAGTGAATAAAAATAAATAATAAATATAAATTTATAATAGTATCAGGCAGAAAGATAAAAATAATGTTTCACGTGAAACATTATTTTTATCTTTCTGCCTGATATTTGATTTACATAAAATTGAAAAGAATGTAACAAAATAATGATACAAATATATATTTAAAAATAATATTATATCTCAAAAGAATATATGTATATAACAAAAATAAATTATAAAATTGTTTGAGAAAAAGAATAATGAAAAAAGAGTGAGAAACGGATAAGAAAAAGAATCAGATATAGGGAAAATAGGAAAAAGAAGTAAAAAAAGAAATCTTAGTGTCTGTAAAATGAGGCATTTTAAGTCGGTAGAAAAAGGTCAGTCTCAGTCAGATCGAAACAGCAGTAGATAATTAAAAAGATTGTTATCATGATTAAATAGATGATCAATATTTTTTGGTTTACACGCAATTGTGAATTCCAGACGTACCTGTGTAGATGAATTATACCGAATTAAAAAGAAAAATGGAAAGAAAAGAGGAGAGACAAACCATACTAAAGATACTTAAAACAAAAAGTTTTAAAAATATGACTCATGGAATAAATGAATATAAAGTATGTGAATCTAAAATATGCATGACATATTATAGTTATTTATCTCGAAAACATGTGCAAGAAGTAATTTTTTTGAGAAAATTGTTCCTTGCCCATGTTTTCGTTGGCTTTGAAAGTGCGAAGGATGAACAATTGATGTCAGGATCTTTTGCTGATCTAATCGAAAATATGCATAATACCAGGATCAAAAGAATGGAAATCTGATACGGATTTTCTTGAAAGAGATTTTTGACTGTTTGATACAGGGATTGCTCCGCACTATGTGATTAAGAAATCCGTTTGTCTTCTGCGAAAAGGGCTGCTTGTTCATTTTTATAGTTCCATTTGTTTCATTGTATAAATGGAAATTTCATAATCTTGATCTGGATCAGATGTTTCACGTGAAACATCTATTATACTATGATTCATTATTTGACAAATGATTTTTCAAACAAATGAGTTACTAATAAATAAGTATGATGTTGATTTTTTATGCCTTGTACTCTCAAAATAGGCCAAACATTTTCAATCTATCCGCCGTTTTATGATTTTCAAGTCCATTGTCAAAAATATTATGAGTTATCCAACTGATGAGTTTAATATCAATTTTCTGTTCTTTGCACTCTATAAATCCCCTAAATTTTATTACGCTACTGTTCAGACTGCAACGGACATTGTGCAGAAAATCAATTTCAACACAGAATCACTCTCGTTCCTTCAAATTGCAGGAGTGCAAAATTCCTCAGAAAAAAGCAGCAAGGATTATTTAGTTGCTACACATGTGAAGAAAGATTTGATGAACCTTTGTGAGTGGCAGCATTTTTGAAAAATTTGCTTATAAGATGTTATTCTTGTACCGATGTTTTGTGTAATCACTGAACCAATGTTATGATAGTGAAGTCAAAGCACAACATTTCTATGTTTTGGCACCGGTATCATGATATTGCCTATTAGCAATAACCATATTACGAATTAACAGACAAGTGAAAGGAGTCAGATATTGAGTTTTCATATTTGTAATATTAGAATTAACGTTAGGCTCATTTGTCGAGTAGGTTAAATGATTATGTATATAATGTTATAAGAAAAAGGTATTTTGATCCTTTGATATTAGGTTGATTGCTTCATATAGACTGCTTACGTAATCCGAAAAAAATAATCCACTCATTTATTGTGAAAAAAATTCTTTGCTCATATTTTGAAAAATCTATAGATAAAGCGATAGATGCAAGGAGCAGTTTCTATTACCATTTGTATCTTAATTGTATATTGAGTTATCTGACAAATTACCCTGATATCAATTGTTCTATGTTTTACATTCCCGAAAATCCTGGATTTTATATTTGTATTTTGTTATGAAAACGCATCATTCTATAAATATACCATATATGTTTCACGTGAAACATATATGGATGAGAATAATATAAATGACGTATTGATATGACAGATATATATCAAATATGATCTTTTGACAAATATCTGTAATTCTACTATAGTCCAGCCTGTTCAGAACGGGATCGAATTGTATCTACATAATTTGATTAAAAAAAGGGAAAAACTACGAGGTAGAGCAAAATATAAAATACAAATACAATTTTATAAGAAAATCTCAGATGTTTCATTTCCAACATAGTTGCAAATAAAAGATAGATTCAAGGCAAAATAGCAGGAAAAAAATATAATAATAACTTTATCCTGAATTATTCATGAGCATATAAAAATGCTCGATACTACAAAACCTTGAACCATCTCCCATGAAATCAATCGAGTTATCCACAAAAATAGGTAGACTATTCCCTTGAAATCCGATTGAGTTATTTTGAACTGTCAAGGTA
>JALEOU010000092.1 GCA_022766945.1 Fusicatenibacter sp.
TTGTTAAGTCACCACAACCAACAATCAAACAGGATCGACATTACCACTGCCTATGACAAGATTAACACCTTATCGCTTAATTAGCAAGCGTTTTTATTATCCCAATGCGCCTCCATGTAAGCAGTGATACCCGATAATACTGACTTTACATGGAGGATTTATTTTGTACGAAAAATATTTATTACAGCTTGAGGAAGCCGGAAGAGCTTACCTGCCAGGATGTCAGGGGCTTTCTTCTTGCCAGGAAAGACGATGGCCTGAAAGCAACCACGCTTAATCTTTATAATTCTGCCATCCGTTTTTTCTATCGGAATGTACTTCATGTTCTGTGGGATGATATCATTGTTCCACGCGGACATCTTGGAAAACCGCAGATGAAAATATCGCTACTCTGCTAAAGAGCAGCTTCCATACTTTCAAATGCCTCAGTTTCTGAGGTTTTATTGTCATACCTATTTTCCGGGACTCCATGAATTATTGTAGCTTTCATACTGGAAATCCTCTATAATCATGAACAGGAACAAAGAATTGAAAGTCCATAGTTTTACAGCTAACGGGACGCTCACTTTGTTCAATTAGGCCAACTCGCAAATGTTGTAAACGAAGGGGCAGTTCACTGCAATGTCAAAACTGCTTTTTCGTTTACACCATCAGCGATTGTAGCCTAAAGAATTGCTCACTATTTGATTTGCTTGACCTATAGCATAAGGCTGTGATCAAATCTACACTCTTAGAAACTGCCGCACTGCTTCCCGCCGCTCCTGGCTGTAGAATGAAGTTCAGTGATAATCTGGATTTTGTCGTTGTTGGGTGGCAGAGATATGGTACGAATTCATTTATACTTTATATTTTGCATAAATTCGCTCATACACAACTATAAGAACCGGAAGTCCAATAACACAATCTGCAGCAATCAAAGCTAAGGCAACCATTTGATTACATACTCCAAGAAATGTAGACAACCAAAATGGCAGTGAATAAACAATCCACATTCGTCCGTTAGCACGGTTATAGGCAGGAATATCGGCAATTTCCGTTTCTTCTACGGCCGAACCCGACCAAAACCACATAGGCTTTTTTCTGTTCCATGCATAAATACCAATGATTGTAAATACAGCGCTGCATGGTACCATCAGAATGAACCAAACTACATTTTCCATAGTTGTTCTCCTTCGATAATCAAATAAAGCATCCGGCGTTACACCAACAGCTCCGTATATGAGAATGAGCATCACAGCAACCGCTCCCAGCGGACATTTTCCCAACCGGTAGTATCGAAGGCACTCCGGACGGCGTCACACATCATTTGAAGCTTCCTTCTGATGAAAGGCGACTGGATCAGCAGCTTTGCTTCGTCCTCATGGACCATGAAATATTCCATGATGCGGGCACGATCCTCATGTCTGTCCACACAGGCGTAACTGTCTACAAAATGAATGTCCTCCGGTCTGCAGGTGTAAAGCGTCCATGGCTGCGCCGGGTCTGTCTGGGTGGCATCCCCGTAGTAGGCGAAACCTTCTGGATTTTGTGTATCCCATTCATCCATGGACAATGCCGTGTAATCACAGGAGAGAATATGATTTTCCATGGCGTGCCAGATCTCGTGGCAGATTATGCTGTCCAGATTGTATGTCTGACACACATCCAAAGCGATATACTGCCATTCATAACTCTCATAGGTGTACCCTACCACACCATAGTCACTTTCAATGTGCTCCACCAGTAAAAAACAAAGGCCGCCATCACCCGCGCCGTTTTGAAACTGAGCTGGAAAACCCTTCGGATACAGTGCAAGACTGCGTTCCAGCGCCTCCAACATTGTACAGACACTGTTCAGCTCCTCATCTGCGCTCATGGTATCCGTCAGAGTGAAAGCCTTGTCACACAATGCTGCCGGATCCTTGCACTGGGAAGACATCAGGATGCGCACACCGTATTTTTCCTCCAGTGTGTCCGCGTACTGCTGCGCTTCCAGCAAGCTTTCGGCCACAGGCGCGCCGGAAACCGCGCCCCAATAGGCCTCCACCAACGCGTCATCCACCACAAAAGGAGAAACAGCCGGAACAGCACTGGCCGTCTCCGTAAAGGAAATCTGCGCCGGATCTATCACATAGAATCGGAACGCGCCGTTCTGATAGACGGCTCCTGTCAGCACTTCTTCGTCGGGTAAGTAACAGACGGAATACATCTCTCCGTCAATGCCGCAGTCCTCTAGCGGGCATGAAGTGATCTGCCAATCCGCAGTGTACAGTATAGAGTGACCCGTAGTAATGCCCATCAGGTAAGGCGAGTCGGAGATGGTGTACAGATCACCGACTGTGTCCGAGAAGATACTGGCATCCGCAAAGAGAAACTGGTCGCCCCCTCCGTATGTAACGGAATAGCTCATCATTTCATTGTCGAAGGACAGCAGGCAGATATCATCTCCCCGGAAAAATACCCGATAACGGTCAGTCTGCAGCATAGTAAAAGTCCCCGTTTTCATATCAAAAACAGCTGTACCGCACTCGCTGCTGTAAGGTGACAGGAAAAAGTGCATCGCCAGGGTACCGCTTTGCGCATCGAAAGCTGTCAGCTCCAGCAGCCGCAGATCATAGGGCAGCTTCACTTTGCCACTTTCACCGCTGCTGACACTCTTCCAGAAAAGCACATGATCGCTGAGATAGTAGTAAGTGCTCCCGTCGTAAGAGAAGAAACCATCTACATTCTCCGCATTCCATTCACCGAGATCTTCCAACGACGCGCTCAGGAACTTCCATGTATTCGTCTCCCGCTGGCACAAGGCAAACTTGCCGTCGGAGAAGGCTTGTTCCTTAAGATCCCATACGCCGTCCAATAAGATCTCCTGGCTAACGACATCCCTGTTCACATCTACCAGCAGTACAGTGGTGCATTCATTCTCGTAGTCTGCCAAGTTTACCGCCACCTGTGCGCCGGATGCCGGGCAGAGACTGTTCAGCGCGGAGGGCTGGATACATTCCAGCAATTTAACAGGTTCCCGCATTTCCGTTATTTCTGTAGTATCTGTTGTTTCCGCTATATCTGTTGTTTCTGTTATTTTCACTGTATCTGTTGTTTCTGTTGCTTCCCTTCCACAACCGGAAAGGATCAACAGAAAGCACAGCGTCAGAAGTAGCGCGTGCCCCTTTGTATATTTCTTTGCAACACCCATTTAAATTATCTCCTATTCATTTCATGCCCATTCCATGGCGGACACAGCCGCGGTGTTCCTTTAAATAGAAATTAATCCTGTTCTGCAAACCGGAAATTACAGATGGTTGTTTCATTGCTGCTCTTACTGATAGAATCTTATTTCTTATAGATTCTGAAAAACTGCAAAATATGCCTGTTTATCAGCTCCTTGACTTCCGACTCCCGGTCCGGTTCTCTGTCACAGAGATTGATCCATGTGGAAATGGGCAGACATAACTGGGCCGCCATAATCTCTGGGTCATCTTCGGCCAAAACACCGTTCCGGATCAGGTATTTCACAAATCCGGTGAAATATCGCATTACATCAGTATAATTCTGCTTCGTCTGCAGCTTCGCCAATTCCGGATTTTGGAACTGTTCCATCACCAACATTTTTCGCGCTTTACTGATATGAGGATCATGGAGAATGTAGCCGATCTGCCCCAGAATCATTTGTTCCGCTTCATCGGGCGTCAACGCCTGTTTATCCTCTGTATCGTCGTATTTATCCCAATCCACTCGTGCAAAGATGGAACGTTCTGCGTACTGATCCAAAACAGCCTTCACAAGTGTATCCAGAATCGCCTGCTTGCTCTCAAAATGACTGTAAAGAGAGGCCTTCCGAATGCCCACTGCATTCGCGATCTGGGAGATTGAGGTGGCTTCAAATCCCTGTACGGAGAACAGATTAAGTGATGCTTCCAGTATTTCCTGCTTGGTGTTTCCTCGATCCATCAATATACTCCTTTACTCTAACCGAAATGTTTTTATACGACACTATTATAGTTACCTATCGGTCGTTAGTCAACAGAAAATACGACTACACTTCATATGCCACATATTCATGACTGAATTCATACCCCAGTTTTTCTGCCAGATGCACAGAATTCATGTTCTGTGCATCCCAACTGGGATACAAATCTTCATTTATGCATCTCAGGATCAGCGATGCGCATACAATCGTTGCCAAATGTTTTCTTCGTTCCGGCTCTGCTGTGTCTACTTCAATTTCTATGCCCTCCCGGTACCTGGTATAGGAGGAAGCGCCTGACACAATCTCACCATCTTTCATGATGACCATACCGCGGCCATCTTCCAGATATTTCTCTTTGCTTCCAAAAGCAGAGACAAAATCTACCGTCATCGGGTTTTGCAAACATTTGTCATAGATGTCCGCATCTATTGGTTTGAGCTCATATCCATCCGGAAGCTGTTTCACCATATTCTGAAGTTTTGTGACATCAAACTTTGTATCTTTTCTGATTGCATATCTCATGATTCTCTTTGTGTCCGGGAAGCATGCTTCGATCAGGCTTGCCCATTCTTCATTTTGAGGCGTCATAATCAGAAAGCCGTTCGGTTTGTTTTTTACCAGTTCCTCGTCCGGTTCTCCTGCATAAAATGCAAAGCATCCGACAAATGCACATGCAGACTTCGGTTCTTCTGGATCCGTCACAAATATTTTTCCCATTATCTGCTGAACGCAGGAATAGATCAGTGTTTCTTCCCAGTCGCCAAATAACAGGGCTGCTTTTCTTGTATCTTTTAATTCATAAACCATGTTCTCTTATCCTTTCCTTTTTCTTTCGTCCACTTTTTTAATACTGCCAGATCATAACGACCGGAAGCCATAAGATATTCCATCAGATTCCCACGCAAAATCACAATCCATACTGCTCTGTAAAAAAGTATATCATACCGTCGGCAAGAATGGCAATGATGTACCTGTTGAATACACTTATGTCTACTCCCTCCACAGGTTTTTGCCCGCAGACTTTCTTTTCCTGCTAAATTTCGCGATCTCTCTGTTTTTCTTCTGCTTTTCCCGAAGAAATGCCGTTTTGTCATCCGAATACCTGGCTTCACTCCCTAGTTTTCGGTAACTCTCCCAACGTTCCTCTGACAATTCACCGTTTGCGATAGCTTCTTTGATTGCACACCCCGGCTCTGACTGATGTTTACAGTCTCCAAATCTACATCTTCCCAGGAACTGCTCCACATCCGCAAATGCCTCGCCAAGCCCGACAGAAACATCCCACATACCAAGTTCACGCATACCGGGAGTATCTATGATCATGGCCCCGTTCTTTAGCAGGATCAGCTGACGATGTGTTGTGGTATGCCGACCTTTGCTGTCATCCTCACGGATTCCATTTACAGCCATAATATCTTCGCCTGCCAGAGCATTTACCAGACTGGATTTTCCCACGCCGGAAGAGCCTAAAAACACAACCGTTTTCCCGGGCAGGAGATAATCTGCCAGAGCTTCCATTCCTTCCCCAGTCATGGAACTGACTGCGTGTACAGCAGCACCCGATGCCGTTTTTTGTGCAACCCGGATATAATCGCTGTTCTCTTCCAGAAGATCCGCTTTTGTCAGAATCACCACCGGAATCGCACCAGACTGCCATGCCAGGGTGAGATAGCGCTCCAGCCGCCTCGGATTAAAATCATGATTCAGCGACTGCAGAATGAATACATAGTCAAAGTTTGCCGCGACAGCCTGCTCCCCTCGTCCCGGCGTGGGGTCCTTACGCGAGAAATATGTTTTTCTCGGCAGTGTTTTGCTGATTTGGCTGTCACCACTGGGATTATACTGAATCATCACAAAGTCTCCTGCTGTCGGAAACTCTTCAAAGCCTCCATAATACTCTTTCGTTTTTAATCTGCCGTGTCCTTCTCCATATTCACTGACCAAATCATACCGTTCTTTATGAACAGCAGTAATTCTTGCCGGAACCCCCGATGCATCCTTCGGCATCTGATCCGGTATAAATCCATAAACTCTTAAATCCAATTCTGAATTCCTCCCATTTCCTGTTATTACGAAATCGATATAAAAGGGCGCAAAAATACCGTCTGAAAGTACCCTTTCATCGTGGTACTTTCAGGCGGCATTTTCTGCATAAAAATAACACACCTTCAAGTGTGCTGCAGCCATTGGTCTGTATTCACGAAAGGTTACTTTAAACGGCACCAAAAGAAAGAGGTCCGAACACCTCAGCATCAGATTGTACCGACTTATGCGGTTTTACATTGCGTTTACCTCACATCTCACAGTCATCACACAAATTCTCCTTTCATGATCCGCTTACGCAGATTTATTTCTAGTTAATTTTATCACATCTTTTATAAAAATGCAAAACTTTTTATCATCAGATCCGTATCAGTGTCGTTGCCGGGTTACTGTTCAGACGGTAACTTTTACTTCCTTTCGCTGCAGAAGTTCATGGCCTCTGTCGCCATGAACTTCTGTTTGCTGTCACCATATCATAAATTTATGTCATCCCACTCACACCTCTAGCTGTTCCCAGTTTCCATTTTCTTCCCTGACCAGAAGCGAATGCACTTTCAGCTTCTGAAAATCCGATGGCTCATGGGAAGCAATGATCAGTATGCGGTCTCCCAGTTGGCGGTCAATGTATCGTATAGCGGCCTCTCTGTTTTCCTCATCCAGGCCGGTAAATGGTTCATCCAGCAGTACAAGATCTCCCGGAGATGTCATGGCACGCACCAGCGCGGCTCTACGCTTCATCCCGCCGCTCAATGCGCAAATGGGCAGCTGTAAGGACTCCTCCGGAAGCAGTGTTGTGAGATCCTTCAGAATTTTTCCATCTTTCACCGTACTGCCGTTTACGATTCTGACATTGTCCGCTGCGTTCAGCTTTTCACACAGCCGGTCTTCCTGGAAAACAGCGGAAATAACAGCACCATAGGTCTCCACAACACCTCTGTCCGCCGCTTCCAATCCCATAAGGAGTCGGAACAATGTGGTCTTCCCGGCCCCAGAAGGTGCCAGAATTCCCATACGCTGACCATCGTTCAGTGAAATATGGAGATCGCGGAAGATCGTCTGTGTACCGAAGCTTTTTTCGACGCCGTGCAGATACAGTCGTTTTTCTCCGGCTTGTTTCTGTTCTTTTTCCTTTCGCCGGAAAAAAAACCGGCCTGCCATTCCCGGCTTTTCTTCCCCGACTCGCTTCAGTATTTTCAATACCGCTTTTTCAAACGGATAGCTCAGCACAATCAGCACCAGTGTCCAGGCAAAAAGCTCGGCCGTTCCCAGAGTGATTTTCGCCATATATAATTTTTCTCCGATCGAATGGCTCGGCGTGCCGATTACCTCTGCCGCCACACCCGATTTCCATGCCATTCCAAGCGCTGTTTTACAGGCAGCCGTCAGCGACGGCCACACGGCCGGACAGTACAGATGTCCGATCTTCTGCAGAAGCGGCATTCGAAAGACCTGTGCCATCTCCACCATTTTCCGGTCTGTCTCCTGTGCACCTGCAAGAATGCTGTAGTAGATCATGGGAAATACTACCAGGAAGGAAATCATTCCGGTGAGCCGCTTTGGTCCAAACCAGATCAGCAGCAAAACCACAAAGGAGGCTACCGGAACAGATTTGAACAGAAAGATAAACGGTTCCAGAATTTCGCCAAGAAGCGGAAAACGGTAAGATGCTGCACCCATCACTATCCCCAGAAAAAATGCAAGAAAGAAACCTGCTGAAATCCTGCCAAGGGAACACAGGGCAGTCAGATAGAATTCTCTTTCTCCCATCTGTGAAAACAGCGCGCGAAGTACATCCACAGGACCTGCCAGCAGAATTTTACTGTCCACAAGCCACGCAAGGATCTGCCAGAGCAAAATCCAGAAGCAAAGAATGACCGCCTTTCGCCCGCATTTTTTCCACTTCTCCATCGATGAACCTTTCTCCTTCGGTTTTTTCAGGCTCTTCGTCCGATCACTCAATGTAAAACTCCTGATCCGGCAGCGTTCCTCCTACAGAAGTAGGATCCTGGTCATACAATACCTGCAGATATCCACTCAGCGCGGTCTGCATTCCTTCCCCGCTGATACACACGATGTTACAGTAAGGAATCGCCTTCTGCGCCACAGGTGCTTTTTCAATAATACCCTGCTTTGCTACAAGCTCCGCACCCTTTTCAACATCATTATTGATTGCTTCCACCGACTCCTGGTGTTCTTTCAGAAAAGATTCCACTGCTTCGGGATACTGTTCGTAAAACTCTTTTCGCACAATGGTAACTCCGGTGACCAGCTGGCTTCCGTTCGAATCCGGTGTTTCTTTCCATACATCAGTGAGACTGATGACTGATTTCAGATCTGTATTCTGAACGCAGGCAGCTGTAGCAAACGGCTGCGGCAGCACGCCTACCGCCGACGGATCGGCAGACAGGACGGAAACAACCTCTGCGGCCTCTGACTTATATTGAAGCTCTGCTCCTTCTACCTGGTTTGCTTTCAGAAGATACTGCATCACATAGTCCGGAGTTGTTCCCTTTCCGGTCAGGCAGATCGTTCTTCCTGCAAGATCGGCAATCGATGATACAGAATCATCGCCGGTTACCACATACAGCACACCCAGGGTATTGATGTCCACTGTTTTTATGCCGCCATCTGTTTTCTGATACAGTATTGATGCGACATTTGCCGGAACCAGTACAATGTCAAGATCACCTTTTACAATTTGGCCGGTCAGTTCATCTGCCGCAGTAGCCATGGAAAACTCGTAATGGTTGTCCGAAGTCTGATTTTCATTCTCTTCCATCAAGAATACCAGTCCCATGGAAGTAGGTCCTTTCAGCGAACCCACACGGATGACATCCAAATTCTCCGCACTGCTATCCGTTTCAGCACCATCCGCCTCCTCAGAAATGCTTTGTACCGATGTCGATTCTGTATCCTCTGTGCTCTCCGATGTACTGTCCGCGTCACCCGATTCGGATACTGATTCGCTACTCTGACTTTCTGTCACAGCAGAAGAATCCGATGTCTGCTCCTTGCTGCCGCATCCCATCAGCAGTCCGGCTGACAGTACCACACTTGCCAGGATTGATGTAACCATCTTCATTTTTCTCATAATTGTTCTGCTCCTTCCCATTCTCTCACTCCGGAATTCAGAGGCTTTCTTTCCAGCTCCCTGTTTCTCCTGAAAAACCTATCCCTATCATAACACCGACAGGTATCACTGTAAATAGCTTATTCCCGTGACTTTTTTTGCTACCGTTCGCTACTGTTCAGGTAACGCGCGAAGCAGTTTGAAAGAGCGCGAGCGCGTCTGCATCGAGATCTGTTTTCTGCACGGTGTATGTTACCGTTTGTACAGTAACCTTTGCGGCTTTTTCATTGACCTGTTCCGTAAAATGTACTAAACTATCTATTAGACGAATCACCTGAATCATTCAGGTTTTGGCGGTTTGGAATCAGGCACGAACCGCGATCCGACAGCAAGAAGGAGGGAATTCATGGAACAAAAAGACCGCAGATTTGCAGTACTTATCGATGCGGATAATGTATCTCCGAAATACATTCGATACATCCTGGATGAGATTTCTGACCAGGGTGTAGCAACTTACAAGAGAATCTATGGTGACTGGACGGATGTATCCAAGCGCAGCTGGAAAGAGCAGCTTCTTCGCTACTCTATCAATCCTATTCAGCAGTACAGCAATACCAACGGAAAAAACTCTACCGATTCTGCTATGATTATTGATGCCATGGATATTCTTTATTCCGGAAATGTAGAGGGATTCTGTCTCGTATCCTCCGATTCCGACTTTACTAAACTGGCTCAGCGCCTGAGAGAATCCGGTATGTATGTTCTTGGTATGGGGGAGCAGAAAACGCCTTCTTCTTTTCGTGTAGCCTGTGATGCTTTCAAAATTCTGGAGATTATTTCTCAGAATGAGGACGATGTTTCCCCCGCAGCGACTGTCGTTGCGGAGACTTCCGTTCGCTACGGAACTGCCTCTGAGGAGGCACCTGCAATCACCAGCAAAGAAGAGATCGAAAAAGCGGTTTCAAGAGTGCTGACAGAAAACAACGATCATGGAAAAAATACAACCTTGAGTGAGATGGGGAATATTCTCCAGAAGAAATTCTCTGAATTTGACGTTCGAAACTATGGTTATTCCAAACTTTCCACATTTCTGGAAAGCATGAATGATTTTGAAGTACTCAAGATCGGTCACAACTATCTGGTACGGGAAAAGCATGTTGCCGTCTCGCGTCAGCAGATTGAAAAATTCATTACTGATTTGATCGTTGCAAACAAAGGCCACATCGATAATCTGAGTATCATTCACGACGCATTAAAGACACAGTTCCCAGGCTTTGATGTGAAGCAATACGGTTACAGCAGAATTTCCAGTTTTATCAACAGTTTCAAAAAATTCCGCATTACCAATAATACCGTACAGCTAAAACAGCCTCCCGCCTGAAGCAACAAAAAAACACAGTTCCGGGAAGCTCGAAAAGGAAAAGAACCGAAGTCATATTCCTTATGGTGTACTGCTTCGGTTCTCTTTGTTTGTCTTTCTTTTTCCTGATTCGTCCGGTTTTAGTTTTTTCCGGTACTTCCGATTCCTCCGCGGTCTTCTCCGGTTAAGTGTTCCACTTCCTCAAACGCAATCGCCGGCTGGTGTTTCTCGATCCGGAACTGGCAGATCCTGTCATTTACATGGATGACTGTATCCCGCAGGGCATAGGCTGGCATAAAAAACCAGTCATTCGGTCCGCAGTAAGACTCATCCACGATTCCGCAGTGATTGGTCTGGATAATTCCAAAGTTTTTGAATGTGCTGCTTCTTGGAACAATATGTGCTTCATATCCCTTTGGCAGCTGCATGGCAACTCCCAGATGAATCAGACGAAACTCTCCCGCCTTCATCTCCACTTCTTCTGCGGAGCGAAGGTCTATCCAGTCCGATTTTCCGTCGATATAGCGCAGCCGTTCAATGGTATCATTGAGATACTGTATTTTTATTCTTTCCATGTCTGTTCTCCTCATGTCTAAAGATTCGTATACTGCCAACTCTTTTTCTCCTGCAAGATCCTTCCTCTGTCTGTTTTTCAGGAAAACAGTACAATCTTTCCACTTTCCTGCGTTTTCTTCACGTCGATGACACGCTGATTCGGGCTTCCCTTCCATTCCAGCGTCACATCTCTCTGCGCAAGGATAAAACGTCCATCTACCACAACATCTGCATAATCCATGATTTCATGATACCGGATGTCTTCCCACTCATATCCGGTATATAACCAGATATTTTTATCGGGATACTTCTCTTTGATTTCACGGGCAAGCTCAGTAACTTCATCTTCATTTGCCTCATGCAGCGGATCACCTCCGGAAAAAGTAATTCCGGATATATAATCTTTGTCCAGCTGCTCATAGATCTCCTCTTTCGCAGCTTCGTCAAAAGGAATTCCTCCCTCCGGATCCCAGGTTATGGGATTCTGGCATCCCTTGCAGTGATGACTGCATCCGGCTACCCAGAGAACAACACGAAGGCCGTCTCCGTTTAACATGTCATCTTTTGTTATATTGTGATATCTCATGCAACCATATCCTTTCTTCGCAATCTATAAAACCTGTCGCAGACAGCTCAAATAAGAAAACACAGAAAAAGCCGAAGATACGGACCTTTTTCTGTGTTCTTCTCACCATTTATCTGGCTTCTGCAGGAACATCCTTCATGCTGAAGCTTACACGTCCCATCTTATCCTTGCCCATGCAGACAACTTTTACAACATCTCCCAGTGTCAGCACATCCTCCACACGGTTAACACGTTCCTTCGCCAGTTTGGAAATGTGAACCAGTCCTTCTTTGCCGGGAGCAAATTCAAGAAATGCTCCGAACTCTTTGATGCTGACTACCTTACCGGTCAGAACCTGACCCATCTCAAAATCACTTGCGATGATCTGAACATATTTCACAGCCTTATCCATCATTGCCTGATCAGTTCCACAGATGGAGACTGCACCGTCATCGGTGATATCAATCTTTACGCCGGTTTCCTCAATAATCGTGTTGATGGTCTTTCCTCTCTGTCCAACCACATCACCGATTCTCTGAGGATCAATCTGGATCTGAATGATCTTCGGTGCATATTTTCCGACACTCGGACGGGGAGCTGCGATGGTTTTCTCCATAACTTCCGTCAGAATGTACTCTCTTGCTTCCTTGGTTCTCGCAATAGCCTCCTCGATGATCGCACGGGTCAGACCATGAATCTTAATATCCATCTGGATTGCTGTGATACCATCGTGGGTACCTGCTACCTTAAAATCCATATCACCAAAGAAGTCTTCCAGACCCTGAATATCGGTGAGTACGATATAATCATCATCGGTTTCGCCCGTTACCAGACCACAGGAAATACCTGCTACCGGTTTTTTGATCGGTACACCAGCCGCCATCAGAGACATAGTAGATGCACAGATACTTGCCTGAGAGGTAGATCCGTTAGACTCGAAGGTTTCGGATACGGTACGAATTGCATACGGGAATTCTTCCTCGGAAGGAAGTACCGGAACCAGTGCGCGCTCTGCCAGCGCTCCGTGACCGATCTCACGGCGTCCCGGTCCGCGTGACGGTTTTGTCTCGCCTACAGAATAGGACGGAAAATTATACTGATGCATATAGCGCTTGGATGTTTCAAATTCATCCAGGCCATCCAGCTTCTGAGCCTCTGAAAGAGGGGCCAGTGTTGTCACATTACAGATCTGTGTCTGTCCACGGGTAAACATAGCAGAGCCATGAACACGTGGAATAATATCGATCTCAGCAGCCAGCGGACGAATCTGTGTGATGGCACGTCCGTCCGGACGTTTGTGATCTTTCAGGATCATCTTGCGGACCGTCTTTTTCTGATACTGATAGACAGCTTCGCCAAGCACGGAAAGCCACTCCTCATTCTCAGCAAAAGCTCCCTCGAGTTTTTCTGTAATCACACGGATATTCTCTTCTCTGGTCTGCTTGTCATCGGTAAAGACAGCTTCTTCCATCTCCTGTGGAGGTACGATTTCTCTGATTGCTGCAAACAGTTCTTCCGGAACCGCACAGCTCTCGTATGCATGTTTCGGTTTTCCGCATTCTGCTACGATGGTATCGATAAATTTGATAATCTCCTGGTTTACTTCATGTGCCTGGAAGATTGCTTCGATCATCTTGTCTTCCGGGATCTCATTTGCACCGGCTTCGATCATAATGACCTTTTCTCTTGTGGAGGCAACGGTCAGAGTCAGATCGGATACATCTTTCTGTGCCAGTGTCGGGTTTACGATGAATTCCCCGTCAATCATACCCATCTGAGTCATCGCGCAGGGACCGTCAATCGGAATATCGGAAATGCAGGTTGCGATCGCTGAACCGAGCATTGCTACCACTTCCGGATTGCAGTCCGGATCTACCGACATCACCATGTTGTTCAGAGTAACATCATTGCGGTAATCCTTCGGAAACAACGGACGCATCGGGCGGTCAATGACACGGCTGGTCAGAATTGCATGCTCGCTTGCTTTTCCCTCACGCTTGTTGAAGCCTCCGGGGATTTTTCCGACTGCATACATCTTCTCTTCGTACTCGACGCTTAACGGGAAAAAATCAACACCTTCTCTTGGCTTATCCGATGCGGTAGCAGTGGAAAGTACCACAGTGTCGCCATAATGCATAAATGCAGCACCGTTGGCCTGTTTTGCCACACGGTCTACGTCAACTGTCAGTGTTCTTCCTGCCAGTTCCATAGAAAAACTTTTGTACATAACTGATCTCCTTTTCATAATTGTTTCTCCAGCACAAACACGGGCTGGCTGATCCGCAAAAGGAAGTTTTCTTCTTCCTCCCGCAAAAAGCCTGATAATATCTTCCGAAACAACTGAAAAACGTACCAGCTGCTGTATCTGATGCGCTTTTCAGTGGTCCCGGAGTCTTTCTTTATCAGGCAGTTCATTCGAAACGACGATGTCCGCATCTGCAGACAAATCTGTTTCCTTCGTAAAGAAACGGGCGGATAAGTTTCCCGCCCGTTGACAAGCTGATTATTTTCTGATTCCCAATTTTTCAATCAAAGCACGGTATCTTTCAATATCAGTCTTCTTTAAGTAGTCCAGCAGACCACGTCTCTGACCAACCATCTTCAGAAGACCTCTTCTGGAGTGATGATCTTTGTGATGTACTTTCAGGTGCTCAGTGAGCTCGTCAATTCTTGCAGTAAGAATAGCTACCTGTACTTCCGGTGATCCAGTATCACCCTCAGTTCTTGCATACTCGTTAATGATAGCCTGTTTCTTTTCCTTAGAAATCATTTCTTTCTTCCTCCTGATGAAATTATTTACTCCACTGATTAAGAAGCGGTCGGAGTCGTCCTGCCTCTGAATCAGGGCCGCGGGTGATGCCCCACATACTGCTCAAGTATAACATATCCTAATCAGAATGTAAATAGAAATTTTCGCAACTCTGCAAATCATCCCAGCAAATCCACCGCGCAGGCAACTTTTTCATACTGCACATCTGAGATCTTGATTCCCGTCTTTTTGCTGCTGGCGTGAACTGCCTGTCCGTTTCCGATATAAATCATGACGTGGTAGATACTTCCGCCTCTCTGATAGAAGATCAGGTCTCCTGGCTTTGCATCCGCAACGTCGATTCTTGTCCCGTAGCCGGACTGCGCTTTCGAGGAATGCGGAAGTGATATTCCGTAGTTTTCAAAAATCTTCATAACAAATCCGGAACAGTCTGCACCACTGGTAAGACTGGTTCCTCCCCAGACATAGGGGTTTCCGATAAACTGGCAGGCGTATTCCACCAGTTCATCCCGTGTGGTTACTTCGCTCGCCAGCGCCATATTCTCCTCTCCGGCATCATGGACTGTTTTCCATGCTTCGTATCCTGTGATGACAAGATCGCTTCTCAGATAACCTCTGATCTCCCCGGATTCCACCAGATACCAGTCGCCCTCCTGTTCTTTGATGTAACATAATCCCCCATTTTCCAGGCGGCCGATTTTTCCGTATTCTGTCCCGGCACCCTCCCGGATATTCACAAAAGAACCCTCTTCCACAGACGCTACCGCGTAATTCTTCATATCAGCAAAAATCTGCACCTGTTTCTTCTCCAGCGGAGCAGCTGATGCCTCCAGCGGACTGATTGCAAAGAACAAAACAAACGCAAAGAGTCCAAGTATCAGTTGGATCTTATTTTTCATAAAACCTCCGTTTTTTGACATTTTGTAACAATTTCTTTTTATTTATTACATATTTATTACATTATGATTATATCATCTTAATATTTCTTGTCAAGGGGGCTTTTCTCTCCGGCATTCAAAAACAAGGAAGGGGCATCCATCTCTGCGGATTGCCCCTCCCTTGTTTCTCTTATTTTCTCAGATAATCTGCATACCAGAATATCACATACTCGACACGGTGCAGTTCAGATTCTCTGCTCACCGTTCTCCACACATTTTTGTAGTGATAGAACCACTCTTCCAGTTCCACCGCCAACTGTTTCGGATCCACTTCCATCACTGGCTCTTTACCGTATTCACGCACTGACACGACCACTCCGATCTTCTGTAAAATCTCCATACCACGTGCAGCAACCAGATACGGCTTTAAGATACCGCGCTTTTCGGCTGGCATCTTAGCGCTTGCCTGATACATTCCGGAAAGAATCTCTTCGATTTTTGCAAGCAGTTCCGGAACCTTCTGAATCGCGTCTGCATTGTAAGGCTCAAAGTCTGCACATCTGTTTTCCGCAAACAGAACGGCATCCCGCCATTTGTATACCCAGCAGTCGGAAAGCCTGTCTTCCAGATCAACAAAGGTTTCGCTCTCATCCTGATATTCCACTCTGGAAATCTGACGATTGATCTCATCGAATTCCGGAATATCGGAATTCCAGGAAAAGCTTGCACCATAAATCATACCTGGAACGCCAAATTCCGGATGATTGACATGACCAAAATCACCCCAATCCGTATTCAGGATGCCTACTGCTCCATACTGTACCGCATAAGTACACATGCGTTTGATGTTTTCGTAAGAGTTTCTTACCAGGTTGACAAACTGATTCCATCCGCAGACACCCGGACAGCAGTACTGCACTGCGCCTGCCTTAGCCAACGCTTTCGCTGCATCGTCTGTCTGTACCGGAGAATAGCCCCAGTTCAGACAAATGGTCTCTTTTGGCAATTCCTGAATGGCTTCCGGAAAATGACAGATAATATCGCCCCAGAACATCGGAATCCTGCCTTTTGACACAATAAACTCACAAATTTCTTTTACATAATCAATGTAGAGCCGCTCTACTCCTTTTTCCTCTGCCAGTTTTCTGCTCTTTCCTTTGCCCAGATCAAACGTCTCATCCGCTCCGATATTAAAATGCTTTGAGGTGAACAGCGGAAGGTATTCCTCGATCATCTGTTTTACCAGCTTCATGCTGTCCGGATTGGTTACATCCACCGTATGATGCTCCTGGCGGGCAACCAGTCCGAAAGGCTCCTGGTCTGCATCCGGCAGCTCACAGAGATGCGTATATGTTTTTGTCCGCAGCAGCTTATAGAGATGCCCAAAGCTGGAAAGACTTGGCACCAGTTCAATATGTAATTTTCTGCAGTAAGCATCCAGTTCCAGAATGTCATCGGAGGTCAGAGGGGTATCATCTCTCCACATTTCTGTCAGATCTTCAAACAGATACGTATGCTCGATATAAAGCTGCAGCTGATTCATCTTGTAAAGTGCCATCTTATCTGCCAGCTTCTTTAAATATTCCAGGGTTGGAACCCGTCCTCTGGTTACGTCATAGTAAAGGCCGCGTGCCGGAATGACCGGATAGTCACTGATCCAGGTGCAGGGAATGCGGTTTCCCCCCTGTCGGATCATCTGGCGCAGAGTGGAAACTCCGTGGAAAAGACCGTCACTGCTTCCGCCTGTCACTGTGATTCCTTCTGCGGAAACCTCCAGTGTGTACTCCTCCCGTCCAAGCCCTTCCTTTTTCGTCAGATAAACGGCAGTCTTTTTGGAAGCCCCTCTGGTTACAGACACCGAAAATCCACCGTATGATTCCATATCTTTCGAAAGAATCACGGCAGCATCATAATCTTCCGGATCGCATGCAGTACTCAAAACAATTTTTCCATCATAGGGAATCTCAAAATACCCTTCTCTTTTCTCCCATTTCTGCGGTTTTGGCAAAAGATACATCGTAAATACCCTCACTTTCTCTCATCAAGAGATCTTATTGTAAACAGGTCGGTTTCCGTACAAAAGAAAGTTCTTCTCCTTCTTTCTTTTGATATAGTATCTTCCTTCCTGTTCATCATGATTTAGCTGTATTTTCAGCTTCTCCATCGATGGAAACTTCGTTTCCGGACGGAGATATTTCAGCAGAGAAACCTCTGCTATCTGACCATACAAATCTCCCTCACAGTCAAAAAGATTCGTCTCCACCCCTGTAAAATGTTCCGGCACTGTCGGTTTCACCCCAATATTGGTAATGCCATAGTACTGCTTACCTCCGATTCGGACCTCTGACACATAGACTCCAAACGGCGGTAGAAGCTTTTCCTTTGGCGGGATCTGATTGATCGTAGGGACTCCGATGGTGCGGCCAAGTGCATGTCCGTGAACCACCTCACCCCGAATCGTATAGTGATATCCCAGCAGGCGGCTGACAATTTCCATGTCTCCAGTTTTCAGTGTTTCCTTAACCCAGGAACTACTGATCTCCCTTCCATCCATCGTGGCTTTTTCTATGATTTCCGTCTCGAAGCCATAAGAAGGTCCAAGCTCATACAACATTGCGGCAGTCCCTTTTCGCTGATAACCAAAACGAAAATCCTTTCCCACAACAATACGCTTGGCATGAAGCTGCTCCACCAGGATATTCCGGATAAAATCCAGAGGTGACATATGCATCACCTCATCTACAAAAGGACACTCCACCAGGCAGTCAATTCCCAGCTTGCGCAGCATGCGGCTTCTCTCCTCATTGGTAAGCAGCTGTCGCTGTGCTGTATGTTCCACTCTGGATTGTGGCAGGACATCAAAGGTAAAAACCACAGTTTCCAGATTTTCCCTGCGGCCAATTTCCAGTATTCGATTGATCAAGAGCATGTGCCCGCGGTGAAGGCCGTCAAACTTCCCAAGCGTTACCACAGAGCCGCGTTCCGTATGAAAATCCAGTGTTTTGCTTATATATTTCATGTTCTCTCCAGAAACATTTTTACAGGGACACAAAGATCCCTTCCTTTGTCATACTCATAAATACCTACAAATGCGCCGGACGGCAGATACAGCCGGAAACGGGTTTCCTCATTTCCCGCTTTCTGCCAAACGCTTACGTTCTCTATCGTTCCCAGTGCATGAAGCGCCGACGGCATTATCGCATTTCCATTGACCGCCATACGCTCCATCTCGTCACTGACTGCGTATGCGTCCAGCTTCTCAAACATTCCGTCTGCCGGAACCAGAATCTCATCCAGACGGCCATCTGTGACAAATTCCCGAATCTGCTCCAGCGTACAGGCCTTTTCAAGTGTAAATCTTCCGACTCGCGTGCGCACCAGATGCTCCATAC
Source organism: Fusicatenibacter sp. (assembly GCA_022766945.1). Classification (GTDB taxonomy): domain Bacteria; phylum Bacillota; class Clostridia; order Lachnospirales; family Lachnospiraceae; genus Fusicatenibacter. The sequence goes on from JALEOU010000092.1 coordinate 18,580, forward strand.
AGCCATGGCAGCCCAGTTTTTCACCGATGTCATTGCAGAGGGTACGGATATAGGTTCCCTTCGAGCAGGTAACCTCCATGCGTACCAGGGGAAGCGCACACTCCAGAATACGAATCTCATAAAAGCAGACTTTTCTCGCTTTTCGCTCAATTTCGATTCCTTCTCTGGCGAACTCATACAACTTTTTACCGTTTACCTTCAATGCAGAATACATCGGTGGAATCTGCAGTTGTTCCCCGCGAAATCCAAGAATACAGTCCCTTACTTCCTGCTCGCTTGCATATATCGGTGCCTGTTCCAGAACCGTACCGCTCATGTCCTGAGTGTCCGTCGCTATTCCAAGATGCAGCAGCGCCTCATAAGTTTTGGTCTCATCTGTCAACAGATCACAAAGCTTTGTCGCTTTTCCCAGACATACCGGAAGAACACCTTCCGCATCCGGATCCAGTGTTCCCGTATGTCCGATTTTTTTCTGATGCAGGATTCCCCGTAGTTTGGCCACAACATCGTGGGAAGTATACCCGGGTTCCTTACATACATTGAGAATTCCGTTGATCATGCATTTTTTCCCTCATGACTTAACAGCTGTTTTTCAATGTACAATGAAATATTGTTGATGACATCATAAGGGCTGCCGGTCATCGTACAGCCTGCAGCGCGCACATGTCCGCCGCCGCCATAAACCGCGGCGATGGAACTGACATCTACCAGTTCATCAGAACGCATGCTTACTTTAAATACCTGCGGTTTCAGTTCATAGAGGAAAAGTGCCACATGTACACCCTTTGTATTTTTCAGCTGATTTACAATACCATCCATATCTCCCGGTGTAAGTCCATAAAAATCCAGTTCTCTCTGGCGCACAATGCCGATGATACATCTCTTGTCAAGGATCATAATGCTCTCCATCAGAGTCCGACCCATCAGCTGGTTCTGCTCATACGTTTTCTGAAAAAATGCCCGGTCAATAATCTTTGAAAAAGGAATCCCCATCTCCATCAGCTTCGCGGCAACCCGCATGGTATGCGGGGATGTACAGCTGTACTGAAATACACCGGTATCTGTCACAATTCCGGTATAAAGTGCCGCAGCGCAGTCCGATGAGATCTTTTCCTCGTCCAGAAGATCAAAAAGAACCTCACAGGAAGAACTTGCCTTGTCCGATACATGATTTACCATACAATATCCCAGATTCGTCACATGGTGATCAATGCAGACTGTTTTCGCTGCAGTATCCAGAAGAGATGCCGCAACACCCACCCGATCTTTGCTGGATGCATCCAGGATGATCAAAAGATCATATTTTTTCTCTTCATCACAGATGCATTTCGCCTGATCGATCTTACTGATATGGTCATATTCCGGACGCACTTCCTCAAGATATACATCCACCTGTATCTGCGGATAATTTTCTTTCAGATAGAGATACAGTCCCATACAGGAACCGGTGCAGTCGCCATCGGGGCGCACATGGCCCGCAATGGCAGTTGTTTTCACTCCACACAGAATTTCATCAATCCTCTTCATTTTCCTCTTCACCCCTGTCTTCTTTTCGGGTCACCTCATCGATCAGCTGCGACATGGTCACGCCGTATTCGATGGATTCATCCAGAACAAAAGTAAGCTCCGGTGTGTTTCTAAGGTTCAGGTTCTTTGCGAGAAGTCTGCGGATAAATCCTTCCCCGTTCCGAAGCCCTTTGATGGTATCTTCCTTCGCCTGCCGATCTCCCAGGACACTGATATATACCTTACAGGTTTTCAGATCAGGAGCCACCTCTGCATCCGTCACAGAAGTCATCAGGCCGATGCGCGGATCCTTGATCTCACTGCGGATAATATTGGAGAGTTCTTTTTGCACTTCCGCATTGATCCTGGTATTCTTTATACTGTTTTTTCTCAATTTTTACTCCTCATTTCACAATTTCTATCTTGGAACTTCGACCATAATATACGCTTCTACCTGATCGAATTCCTGGATATCATTGAATCCTTCAAAGACAAGACCGCACTCATAGCCGGAGCGTACTTCTTTCACATCATCTTTGAATCGTTTCAGTGACGCAAGCGCTCCCTCAAAGATCTGTTCACCCTCACGGGAGATACGTACCTTACAGCCTCTCTGGAACACGCCGTCCATTACATAGCTTCCTGCAATCGTACCGACACCGGAAGCCTTGAACAGCTGGCGGATTTCCGCATGCCCGATCACTTTCTCTTCATAGATCGGCTCCAGCATACCCTTCATGGCTGCTTCCACATCCTCAATTGCCTGATAAATGACGCGATACAGTCTCACATCCACACCAAGCTGTTCCGCCATTGATTTTGCAGTTGCGTCCGGACGAACATTGAAGCCGATAATAATCGCATTGGATGCAGAAGCCAGCATAACATCGGATTCGTTGATGGCACCAACGCCGCCGTGAACGACACGCACAACCACTTCCTCATTCGACAGTTTCACAAGACTCTGTTTTACCGCTTCCACAGATCCCTGAACATCCGCTTTCACCACGATGCCAAGCTCTTTTAGGTTGCCCTCCTGAATCTGATTAAAGAGATCATCCAGAGACATCTTCGCTTTCGTATCTTCCAGAAGACTCTTCTTGCCTTCTGACACAAAGGTAGCCGCAAAGTTTTTCGCTTCTTTATCCGTCTCTGTCTGCACCAGAACCTCACCGGCGTTCGGCACATCGGAGAGACCAAGGATCTCAACCGGAGTGGACGGTCCTGCCTCTTTGACACGGCGTCCCTTATCATCCATCATTGCACGTACCTTACCGGAACATGCACCTGCTGCAATATAGTCCCCCACATGCAGGGTACCTTTCTGTACCAGAATGGTAGCCACGGG
>JALEOU010000065.1 GCA_022766945.1 Fusicatenibacter sp.
TTCCAGAGTATTGTGGAGCTACATGAAGGGAGGCCAGTTTTTTCCTGACTGGCCTGTTTTGGTTTCTCTTCATTTGCTACCTGGCTGAACTGTAACTGCGAGGTTACTGTTCAGACGGCAACGAATGCTGTGCAGAAAATAGATCTCGACGCAGACTCGCTTGCGCTCCTTCAAAACGCAGCGGTACTAAATTCGCAGGCCAGAAAACAATCCTGCTCATTAAGTTGCTATTTTTGCACAACTGTTTCATGCGACCTCTGAACAGTAAAACTGCGAAATTTCAGACACCGCACAGCACTTACATTATTTCTTACTGTATCTGTTTCCGCTTTCATCAGCTCTTTTCAAAAAGCCATACTGAGACAGATACAGATGGTAGTAGGATCCTTTCTTTTCCAGCAGTTCCTTATGACTTCCTCTCTCCAGGATCCTGCCGTGATTCACATACAGAATCGTATCGCAGTTTTGTATGGTCGAAAGACGGTGAGCGATAAGAAAGGAGGTTCTTCCTTTTAAAAGCTCATTTAAGCCTTTTTGCAGTGCTATTTCTGTCTCCGTGTCGATACTTGAAGTTGCCTCATCAAGAATCAGAATCTTCGGATCGGCAAGCAATGCTCTTGCAAAAGAGATCAGCTGACGCTGCCCTGCAGATAAACGGCTTCCCCGTTCATTGACCTGTGTCATATAACCATTCTCCATGTTCATGATAAATTCATGGGCGCAGACTGTTTTCGCTGCCCGAATTACTTCCTCGTCGGTGGCTGACTGATTGCCATAGCGGATATTATCCATAATCGTACCGGAAAAGATAAAGCTATCCTGCATCATGACGCCCATCTGTGCACGCAACGAATGGAGTTTCACTCTTGAGATATCGGTTCCGTCAATCCGGATCGTTCCTGAGTCCACATTATAGAAACGGCTCAGGAGATTGACAATAGTCGTTTTTCCAGCACCTGTCGGCCCCACAATCGCAAAAGACTGTCCCGGTTTTGCAGTAAAAGATACCTGGTCCAGTATTTTCACCCCGTCTTCATAGCTAAAGCTTACCTTGTCAAAGGTCACCTCACCCTGAATCGGCGGCATTTCCTGTGCCCCTGGGACGTCCCGAACCTCCACCGGTTCATCGATTGTTTCAAAAATTCGCTCAAGGTATGAAATCGCAGTCAACAGCTGGTTGTAAAAGCTTGCCAATGTTGTGACCGGTGACCAGAACCGGCTGATGTATCCGGTAAATGCCACCAGAACACCAACGGAAGCTCCTGAATCCCCATTTTTCACCCAGCTGACGATCACGACATAAAGGAACACTGTCGTGATCATGGAAATCATATCTACTGTCGGTCCCATCATGAAATTGTATTTTACCGCATTCATCCAGGAAGTACGATAGCTGCTGCTCAGCCGGTTAAAGATCTGGCTGTTTTCCTGCTCACGGACAAAAGACTGAGTGACTCTCACACCGTTAATGCTCTCCGCGATGTAAGCATTCAGATTTGACTGTTTGTTGCTCTGAATCTGCCAGGCTTTATGCTGGCGCCCTTTAATCAGAACCGCAAACAGTGCCAGAACCGGAAGTCCGCACATGCACATCAGCGTCAGCCTCCAGTCAATCTCCATCATAAAAAAGATGATAAAAATCAAACTGGACAAATCCGTGATCGTATTAATCAGTCCGTTGGATAGCAGATCACTGATATTATTGACATAATTTACCACCCGAACCTGAATCTTCCCATGAGGGCGGCTGTCATAATAGGAAAACGGCAGTTCCTGTAAATGAGTAAAGATATCCGTTCTGATCTGATGAATAATGTCCTGTCCCACCTGGTTCGTGATTGCGATTTTCTTCTTAAGCGTAACCACAGAATAAAAAACCACAAGAAGTGAGAGTGCACTGTAAAACAGGACACCCCAAAAATCCTGCTCAGGGATGCATTGATCCAGCACTTCCATAAAAAAACGCGGAATCAGCATGGTCAGCGCGCTGGAAGAGAGCATCAGCACTGCTGCCGTTATCATTTTCTTTTTGTGGGGCACAAGATAAGTCCCAAGACGCTTCAGCTGCCCGATGTCAAAAGATTCTTCTATGATTTCATCTACGTCATATCTGTTTCGTGCCATCTTCCTTACCCTCACTTTTGTACTGATGTTCAAATACAGAAGCATAATATCCACCGTTTTTCACCAATTCCTGATGTGTTCCCTGTTCTGTAATTCTTCCATGATCCAGTACAAGAATCCGGTCTGCGTCCATAATGGAAGAGATACGATAGGCAATGACAAAAACGGTATGATTTTTTCCAAGCTTTTTCAGCTGCTCCTGAATATAGGTTTCTGTTTCCATATCCACAGCCGATGTGGTATCATCCAGAATCAGAATAGCTGGATCCTTTACGAGCGCCCTGGCAAGAGAGATTCTCTGTTTCTGTCCTCCGGAAAGTCCTACTCCCCGTTCTCCCACAATGGTGTCATACCCCTCCGGCATCTCTTTGATAAAATGATTCGCATCAGCTGCCACTGCGGCACGATGTACCTCTTCAAAGGAACAGTTCGGCCTGCCGTAGGAAATATTACCCTCAATGGTATCTGAGAACAGAAAGACATCCTGCATTGCCATACCAATCTGATCTCTCAGGTCGTACAGGTTTCTCTCTTTCACATTCACACCATCCACAAGCACTTCCCCCTGCGAGACGTCATAGAACCGGCACAGAAGATTCATAATCGTGGATTTACCGGCACCGGTTGGGCCAAGGATTCCGACTGTCTGTCCCGGAGATACACAAAAACTCACATCTTGCAGAATATCCTCATCCCCGGCGTGATAAGACACATGACGAAATTCCACCTCTCCGCGAAGCTTTTTCTGACCTTTCGGATGTTCCGGCATGCGAACTTTCGGTTCTACAGAAAAAGTACTGTAAATCTTTTCCACGGAAGTCACAAAACGCTGAATATCGTTAATATACCACCCCGCCATACGCAACGGCATATTCAGCATCCAGAGGTATCCGTTGACTGTCACCATCTCACCCACTGTCATCTCCTGATGAATGGCCAGATAACCTCCGTACAGCATTAATACGACAGTCAGAATATTTGAAAAAAACTCGAATACCGGAACATATTTTGTCCAAATGTCAGCACAAGAGAGCTGTGCATTCCGAAAAGCATCGTTTTCTTTCTCAAACCGTCCGATTTCATAATCTTCTTTGGCAAATGCTTTAATCACACGGTTTCCGCTGATATTTTCCTGTACATAGGTATTCAGGGATGAAAACTGTCTGCGTATTCTGTGAAATGCCGGTTTCACAGCTTTCATCTGAAAGTAAGTTGTCATCGCGGTAAACGGAAGAATGCATACCATGGAAACTGCCAGTTTCCGATTCACCGTAAATACCATGATGAGAGCAAACACAAAATACAGTACACACTCATATACAGAGTAGATCGTCTGCGCAACAAATGCACGAATCGCGTCCATATCCCCCGTCTGGCGTGACATTAGATCTCCGGTGCGATTTCTGTTATAAAAGTCGAAATCTTCCTTCAGAAGTTTCCGATATACTGTATCACGCATATCGTAAAGCACGCCCTGGGAACAGATTTCAAAATTATAGGGAACGCAGAATCTCAAAACAGCTCGGATAACAGTTGCCAAAAGAAGTACTCCAAGAAGTCCCGGAAGCATCCCATATTGTCCTCCCCGGATCACCTGATCAACAATTCTTCCTGAAATTTTCGGCGCGATAATTGCCAGTGATGCCATCACAGTAGTCAAAATCAGTCCGACAATCATTCTTCCTCTGTACTTTTTCAAAAAAGAACCGAACCATTTCATTGGTGTCATGAATCAAATCCTCCCTGTCAATTTGCACTTATTTTCCGGAAAACTTATCTACTATCTTATTCAATTTCCATGAGAATGAAATGTATTTTCTTGTACTGTTTTTGTCATTTATTGCTTGCCTGTTTTCTATTACCGTGATAAGATAAGTAACAAAATTTAAAAGGAGCGATAATTATGTGCCAGGCACAGTACGACATTACTTACGAGGATCTTAACCCGACCTTCCTGTTTGTTTTTCAGACACAGCGCTTAAAAACAGAGCATCCTCACAGCCACGACTTTATCGAAATTGTGCTGATTCTCGATGGCGAAGGAGAATTCTATCTCGACGGTGCTCTTTGTCCTGTCCGCAAAGGAGATATTCTTCTTCTGAATCCGGGTACGGTACACCAAAGTCGTTTTACACATCCCGAATCTCCGGCTCTGGAATTTTACGCTGCTTTTACAAACGTACATTTTCGGAATATGGAGGAGAACCGAATTTGCTTTTCTTCCGCTTCCAGTCTGATTCACCCAAAGGAGAAAACGTTCCTGAGCCTCTCGAGACTCGCTGCCGAGATGAATGTGGAAACCGAGCAGGCACATCCAGGCCGCTATTTTATGCTGAAATCCTGCCTCATGCAGATGATTCTCCTTCTCTACCGCGCACAGACAGAATGTCCAAAAACAGATATTGCAGGCTATACGTTTGAATCCACGAATAAAAAATACGTGGTAGAGCAGATCGTAGACTATATGGATCAGCACTACAATGAGAAGATATCCCTCGACCGGATTGCGGAAAATATGTATCTGAGTCCCTTTTATATTTCCCGCATTTTCAAAAGCGAGATCGGCACAACACCAATCAATTATCTGATCAATATGCGTATGGAAAAGGCCAAACAGCTTCTGAAGACTCGCAGCGACGCAAGCATTCAGGAGATCGCTGAGTGTGTCGGCTATGAAGATGCCTATCACTTCAGCAAGCTTTTTAAAAAACATTATGGGGAATCTCCTACAAAATACCGACAGGGGATACAGTCATAAGCAGATATGCCTTGGGATCCTGTATGTCATTTTGATTTATCATTTATACAAAAAGGATACAGCTTCAAACTCCCGATCATGGGTTTTTAAGCTGTATCCTTTTTATAAAACAGTTTTCAAGATTGAAACTGCACGCTTTTTTACAAAAATTCCCGCACCTTACTGCGAATCCTCTGCAGAGAATTATCAATCGACTTGGGTGGTTTTCCGAGCTGTACGGCAATCTGCTGATAGTCGTATCCTGACAGATAAAGTTCCAGAACCTGATATTCCAGCCTGCTCAATTTCCCTTTAATCTGTTTTTGAATACGTTCCTGATCTTCTCTGTGAATCAGAATCCTTTCCGGTGTTTCCTCATCCACCAGCCGCAATTCCTGTTCCGAGACAGGTTCACTTAATGATACAAAACTGTTCAGCGGCTGATGTTTCTGCCGATTAGAGGATGCAATGGCCGAATACATCTGACGGTCAATGCAAAGTCCCGCAAATACTGCAAAAGATACTTCCTTTTCGGGGCGGAAATCTCTCACTGCTTTAAACAGCCCGAGCATCCCTTCCTGGATCAGATCTTCATGATCTCCTCCGGCAAGATAGAGCGCCCTGGCTTTTTTCTTCACTGTGTTTTTATACTTATCAACAAGATAATCTGCAATCTCATTTTCCCCCAGCCGCAATCTTGCAATCAGTTCCTCGTCTCTGCAGCCATCGTATTTTTTGTTCATGCTATCCTCTCTGCCTTACAATTTCATAAGATAGAATTCCCGCTGCCACGGAAGCATTCAGGGAATCGATATCACCTTTCATCGGGATGGTAGCAATAAAATCACACTTTTCCTTTACAAGCCGACTGACGCCATCCCCTTCGTTCCCAATCACCAGACCGATCGGTCCCTTCAGATCCAGATCATACATCGACTGTCCGTTCATATCAGCGCATACAAACCAGATTCCTTCTTTTTTCAGGTTTTCCATCGTTTGCGCCAGATTCGTCACCTTTGCAACCGGTGTATAATTGACGGCCCCGGCAGAAGTTTTTGCGACCGTTGCTGTCAGTCCCACCGCGCGGTGTTTCGGAATAATCACCCCGTGAGCGCCTGCCAGATTTGCAGTTCGAATGATTGCCCCAAGGTTATGCGGATCTTCAATTCCATCGAGCAGAATCAGAAAGGGTGCCTCCCCCTTTTCCCTTGCCCTCTCAAGAATCTCTTCTACCGTGGAATAAGAATAAGAAGCCACCTGGGCAATCACACCCTGATGTTTTCCCGTCGCAGACATCGTATCCAGACGCTCTTTTCCCACATAGTTTATAATTGTATCATGCTTTTTAGCTTCTCTTAAAATTGTGCGTACCGGACCATCCTGGCTTCCCGGCATCACATAAAGCTTATCGACACTCTTTCCGGAGCGAAAAGCCTCAATCACTGCATTTCTTCCCTCAATCAGACCTCCGCTTTCCTCCGGTTCCTTCTTCTTATCGTAAGTTTCCTCTCTCATTTTCTTTTCCCTCTCCATCATTTCCTTTCCCCTTCTGATCCGCAGTTCTTTTCGGAATCTTCTTCCTTCAGTCCCGCTTCAATCAGATCAATCATTCTGTGATAATCATTTTTCAGATACAAATAGCCCATAACCGCCTCAAATCCGGTTGCGCGGCGATAATCCATGGTGGATGCATTTTTCGCTTTCGTATAGGATTTGGCATTTCTGCCTCTTTTATAAATCTGATGCTCTTCCTCGGTAAACAACGGTTCCAGCTTTGCGATCATCTGAGACTGTTTTTCCGCTTTCACAAGATCCGCGGCCTGGTGATGCAGCTTATTCACCTGCATATTTGCACGACGCACCACAATCGTACGGATAACGATCTCATAAGCAGCATCCCCGATATACGCCAGCGTCAAGGGCGAATAGTTTCGAAGATCCTGTGAACCCAGCTGAAACTTTTCCGACAAATAATCTGCCGTACTATCTGTCTTTTCCATTTCTTCCATATTTCTCTTTTCTATGCTGCCTTTCACATATTTTCTTTCTTCAGATACCGGAGTTCTTTTTCCAGCTCCAGAATCCGGTTGGTAAGTTCTGTATTTTCCCGCTGAAGAATCTTGATATCGTCATAGATCGGATCCGGCAGATGGATATGATCCATACTGTTTCTTGGTACCCGGACATCATTTCGCTTCACTACATGTCCCGGAACACCCACAACCGTACAGTTCGGCGGTACCTCTTCAATCACGACCGAACCGGCTCCAATCTTGGAGTTTTCTCCAATCGTAAAGGAACCGATTATTTTTGCTCCGGCACTTACCATGACATTATCTTTTAATGTGGGGTGACGTTTTCCGGTCTCTTTTCCGTTTCCGCCCAGTGTAACTCCCTGATAAAGAGTAACATTATCCCCGATCACAGCTGTCTCTCCAATAATCACACCGGATCCATGATCAATAAACAGTCCTCTTCCGATCGTCGCTCCCGGATGAATCTCAATCCCCGTTTTTCTCGCAGCTCTCTGGGAAATCCAGCGTGCAAGAAAATAATGTCCTTTCAGATACAGCTTATGCGCTCTCCTGTATTTCAGCATAACACGAAAAGACGGATACAGCAAGACCTCCATTGGCGAATGAATTGCCGGGTCCCGTTCTTTGATTACCTGGAATTCTTCCTTAAAATACTTAAAAAAACTCATATCCCTGCTCCCTTTCCAAATTCTATGAATTTCTTTTACAGAAAAAGGAGCTATCTCATCATAAAGACGAAATAGCTCCGTGGTTCCACTTTACTTTTAAGGTATCACTGCTTTTTTAGCAGTCTTTCCTCTCTCCATCGGTACTTAACGTGTACTATCCGTACCGGACTACACACTTCTTCATCCATCAAAGCTTCACCCGGTCAGCTTCCGGAAGCACTTCAAAGATCTCTTTATCCGGCAGCTTCCAGCCAGTGGCTGCCGTTCTCTGATGATCAGGGTGGTCTTCTACTTTTTCCGTTCTATGCCTTTTACCTGTTCTCTATAGTTTATGCAAAATTTCTATTTTTGTCAAGAGCGGCTATGACCTGTTTTTCACAGCTCTGCGCTCTATCGCTTTCGTCAGTTCCACCGCCGGGATCACCAGAAGTCCCAGAAGGATTGCCATATCATATTCCCAGGCGCTGATATGTTCAAACCCAAAGGCTGCAGAGAGAGCAGGAACATAAATGACTGCCGATGTGAGCACGAACGACAGGGCCATTGCTCCCCACAAAAACAGATTCTGCTTTTTGAGAGTGAAAATCGATTTTCGTCTCGAGCGCATATTAAAGGAATGAAAGATTTCTACCATGGACAGGGTCAGAAATGCCATTGTCATACCGTCCGGGCTGTTCACAATTTCCCAGCGTCCCGATTCCATATAATGTCCGATAAAATAAGACGCCATCGTCAATGTCGTAATAATCGCTCCCTGGAAGAAGACATCAAATCCCATTCCACCGGAAAAAATACCTTCTTGGGAATTTCGCGGAGGATGGTGCATAATATCCTCTTCACTCTCCTCCATACCAAGGGCCAGTGCCGGGAAACAGTCCGTAATCAGATTGATCCATAGCAGATGTACCGGCTCCAGGATTGTAAATCCCAGAAGTGTTGCCAGGAAGATAGACAGCACCTCTGCCAGATTGGATGCCAGAAGAAACTGGATTGATTTTCGGATATTATCATAAATCCGCCGTCCCTCTTCCACCGCTGAGACAATCGTGGCAAAATTATCATCTGCCAGTACCATATCAGCTACATTTTTTGTCACATCTGTGCCGGTGATCCCCATTCCGATTCCAATGTCCGCACGCTTGATGGAAGGTGCATCATTGACTCCGTCGCCGGTCATAGCGGTGACTTTCCCCTTCTTCTTCCAGGCATCCACGATACGCACTTTGTGTTCCGGCTGAACTCTCGCATAGACCGAATACTGTTCAATTTTCTGCTCCAGTTCCTGATCGCTCATCTCATCCAGACAGGCACCTGTAATCGCCTCCGAAGAATCTTTGATCATACCCAGCTCTTTTGCAATCGCAACTGCCGTATCCTTATGGTCTCCGGTAATCATCACAGGACGGATTCCCGCCTGATTGCATTCCTTTATGGCGGCTTTGACTTCCGGGCGCACAGGGTCAATCATACCGCAAAGGCCTAAATAACACAGATCCTGCTCCAGATTGCTGCTCTCAAAACTATCCGGCCTCCTGTTCCATCTTCTACCTGCTCCGCAGAGTACACGCAGAGCCTGATCTGCCATATCCTTATTTTGTTTCAGTATTTCTTTTTTCTGTTCCTCCGTCATGGGAACAACTCTTCCGTTTTTCCACAAACTGGTACATTTTTTCAGTACCTCGTCCGGCGCACCTTTGGTACACTGGAAAATCGTCCCATCTGCACTTTGATGTACCGTCGACATCATCTTTCTTCCGGAATCGAAAGGCGCCTCGCCAATTCTCGGATACTGCACAGATATGCTTTTTTTTGGCATTCCCTGTTCTTTCGCATCTTCTACCAGTGCGCACTCCGTTGGCTCACCGATCACGCCATTTTCCCCGGGTTCCGCATCCGAACATAATGCCATAACAGCAGACAGCCGTTTTATATCATCACCTTCGTGCCGAACGACCGTCATCTTGTTCTGGGTAAGCGTTCCTGTTTTGTCAGAACAAATCACCTGAGTGCATCCGAGCGTTTCCACCGCTGTCAGTTTCCGGATCACTGCATTTTGATGAGACATCTTTGTCACACCCATAGAGAGCACGATTGTCACAACAGCAGCAAGTCCTTCCGGGATCGCCGCAACCGCCAGACTGACCGCAACCATAAAGGTATCCAGCATATTTTCCGCTGTCAATCCTGACCGGATAATTCCAAGAGCAAAAATCACCACACAGATCACAAGTACCAGTACACTTAATATCTTACTCAGCTGATTCAATTTTTTCTGCAATGGGGTATCATCATCCTTCGCATGGGTAAGCGCATGTGCAATCTTTCCCATCTCTGTCTTCATTCCGGTACCAGTAATCACGGCTTTCCCCCGTCCGTAAACAACCGTACTTCCCATATACACCATGTTTTTCCGGTCTCCCAGAGGGATGTCCTTTTTCTCGCCGAGTTTGAGTGCTCCTGTAATTTTGTTCACCGGAACTGATTCCCCGGTCAATGCTGCTTCCTCAATCTTCATGCTGGCACTCTCCAGGATTCTTCCGTCCGCCGGAACCGAATCACCGGCTTCCAGAACAACCACATCTCCCGGAACCAGTTCTTCACTTCGAACTGTGATTTGTTTCCCGTCCCGAATTACTTTTGATGTAGCAGCGGCGATTTCCTGCAACGCTTCGATTGCCTTCTCTGCTTTGCTCTCCTGTACAACGCCCAGAACAGCATTGATCAATACAACAATCAGAATAATGATCACATCCGCATACGATTCCCCTGCATAGGCTGACGTCACACCCGAAACCACAGCTGCCGCAATCAGAATGAGAATCATCGGATCCTTCAGTTCATTAAAGAAACGCTGCAGAAGAGTTTCCTTCTCCCCCTCCTCCAGCTTGTTAGGACCATATTGTCTAAGACGTCCCTCTGCAGCCGCTGCGGACAAACCTCCGTTTCCTGTCTTTTGCTCTTCCAGAACCTGCTGGGTACTTTCCAGATATTCTTTCAATACTCATTCCTCCTTTAGATAACAAAACAGATTTCGCCGTTATAAAGCTCCGCAAAAAAGAAAAAGACTTATCTGCATATTATATTCGCAGATAAGTCTCGTCATTTCATATAAAGCCAGAAGAATTTATCACTCTCCGGGTGTTGGCTCCATAGCGTCGCGTTCCGCCGACTACTCCCTTATTCTTAACATATGTTACCATACATTCCCAGGCGCCGCAAGTAAATTTTCCATGATAATTCTAAACATTTTGTTTACCGGTTACACCCCGGACAGGAAGTGCAGCCTCCCATGCGGTCATCCGGCAGCACATCCAGCGCTTTTGTGATACAGCAGACTGCCTGCGCTGCGATTCCCTCTTTCCTGCCGGTGAATCCAAGCCCTTCTTCAGTTGTGGCTTTGATATTCACCTGATCTTCCTGCAATTTCAGGGCTTTTGCCACATTCTTCACCATCGTATCAACGTATGGCAGCAGCTTCGGTTTCTGGGCAATGACCGTGGCATCAATATTCTCGATCAGATACATTCTCTCCTCCAGCATTTCACCGACTTTTTCCAGCAGTTCGATACTGTCGGCACCTTCATAGGCAGGGTCTGTATCCGGGAAATGACGTCCGATATCCCGCAGAGCTGCCGCTCCCAGAAGTGCATCCATAATCGCATGGACAAGTACGTCTGCATCCGAATGCCCCAGAAGTCCATACTCATAAGGTATCTCCACACCGCCAAGAATCAGCCTTCTTCCTTCTACCAGTTTGTGCACATCATATCCCATTCCCACACGCATGCTCATGAACCACCTTTCTCTCAGTTAAAGCCATAGAGTTTCTGTGCTGCTTTGTAACCGTAAACTGCAATTTTCTGTCCCGGCTTCGTCTTCGCACTCATGACCGTTCCAAAAAGACCATGACGGATTTTCAGATAATCTTTGGAATCCTTCTGCTTCAGATATTTCCAGAGCTCGTTTTTCTTCTCCAGATTTTCCTCTGTCCCGGAACGCATCATCATCACAGAAGATACTGTCATAATGATTGCGAGATAGCTTACCATATAGTTCCGCATTCTTTTGCTCAGGTTCTTCTGTTCACCCATGTAATCAATCATCAGTTTATTCACCCGGATCTGCTGGTCAATTCTGCTGATCATTACCTTCTCGTTTACAGACTGATCCGCACGACCGATATAATAACGGTAAAAATTCTCATCAATATAATACATGGTTTTCACATAAGGAAGCGGAACAAACGCGACCAGATTGTCTACATAGAACGTATGTTCCGGCAGCTCCAACTTACATTCCCGCAGCAGAGATGTCCGGTAAATCATGGAATGCATCAGCAGATAATGTGTATGTCCCAATGATTTCGTCTCATTCCATCCGAACATTTCTCCTTCCGGAAGTGCTTTCGCATAGCGCATGACACGTTTTCTCTTAGCGCCTTCTTTTTCATAAACATAATTACTGATCAGAAGATCCAGCGTTTTCGGGCCGCGGATGACCTCTTCCAACACAGACAAAATCTTCTGATAGGAATCCGGGTTTACCCAGTCATCACTGTCTACCACCTTAAAATAAAGCCCGGTCGCATTTGCAATCCCTGTATTGACTGCACCGCCATGGCCTTTGTTTTCCTGATGAATTGCACGAACGATCGTCGGATACTGCTCCTGATAACGATCTGCGATTGCAGCGGTCTGGTCTTTAGAACCGTCATCGATGATCAGAATCTCAACTTCCTCACCTCCGACCAAAAGTGAGTCAATACATTTTTCCATATAAGCTTCCGAATTATAACACGGAACGGCAAAACTCAAAATTTTCATTTTTACTCCCTCATTATCTTCCTGATACTTTTGTAACTGTCCTACATCTCTTCCTGGTATTTTTCCTGTCCCAGCTTCAGATTCAGATATCCGGCATACACAGCAAATGCTGCCGGAATCGGATACTTCTCTCCGGTCTGGGCGATTTCAGCAAAAATCAGTCCCGGAATGGAGAACGGCTCCGGCTCCTCGATTTTTACTGCATAACCTGTCATATGCCACTCCACATGAGAAAAAATGTGTTTCGCATCCGGCAGTTTTTTTATCCGGATAGGGGAAAAACCCAGATCGGTCACCACTGCCAACGCTTCCTTCTCATCAAGTGTTCCGGGAACATTTGGAAATTCATACAATCCTGACAAAAGTCCCTTTTTCGGGCGTTTCCGGATCACGGCATGTGTCGCGTCAAGCAGCAAAAAAACGGTTTTCTGCTCAATTCTGCGCGGTTTTGCTTTCTTTTTTACCGGATACTCTGACCAGGTCCCCTTTTGTCCCGCCAGGCACTGTTTGTATAACGGACAAACCGTACATTTGGGTTCTCCGTTTGGCACACAGATAACTGCTCCAAGTTCCATCAGCGCCTGATTAAACGTTCCCGGAGTCTCTCTGGGAATGATCTGTGCAAGTTCCTGTTCCACCTTCGTGCGATGGGACTGCTTTGTGATATCCTCCTCATCTTCCTGAAGTCTTGCAAGCACCCGAAACACATTTCCGTCAACCGCAGGAACCGGAATCCCGTAGGCAATGGAAGCAACAGCCCCTGCCGTATAGCTTCCGATTCCCGGAAGGCTTTTCAGCAGATCGTAATCCGCCGGGAGAATTCCCTGATATTCCTCTGTCACAAGGACGGCGGCTTTCTGCATATTTCTGACACGATTGTAATATCCCAATCCTTCCCACAACTTCAGAAGCTGTTCTTCCGGACAAAACGCGAGAGCTTCCACATTCGGAAGCGCCTTCATAAATCGCTCATAGTATGGCTTTACAGTCTCCACACGGGTTTGCTGCAGCATAATCTCTGAAACCCAGATCTCATAAGGATCTCTTTTCTGCCTCCAGGGCAGGATACGGTGATCTTTTTCATACCAATTCAGCAATGGTTCTGTTATTGTCTCAAGCATAACTCTCTCCTCAAATGACATTGTGCCACATTTTTTCCCAAAATGCAAAATAAACATTGCGTTACTTCCGTTTTTTGGCTAAAATTAAGAAAAGTTTCATATATCGTAATTACTCAGGAAAGTTGAGGTATAATCTGTGACAGATGGTATCATTTTTGATGTTGACGGTACATTATGGGATTCCACGGAAATTGTTGCAAAAGCCTGGAATCGGATCATAGCGGCGGAAACCAGCCTCTCCCCGAATCTGACCGGAGATAGGCTAAAAGGATTATTCGGCCGGATTCTTCCGGATATTGCAGCAATTCTTTTTTCCGGCTATGAAAAGAAACGGCAGCTAGAGCTGATTGATCACTGCTGCCAGGAAGAGCACCGCGCTTTGCTCGACACTCCTGCAGAGGTATACCCGGGACTTGCCGAGACGCTCCTTTGTCTCTCAGTGCATTACCCTCTGTTTATTGTCAGCAACTGCCAGGCAGGATATATAGAAGTCTTTTTACAGGGTACCGGGTTGGGCTGTTATTTTACCGATCACCTCTGTCCTGGTGATACCGGGCGGGCAAAAGCCGCAAATATTCTGGAAATCGTACAAAAGCATCATTTGAGATTTCCCGTATATGTGGGAGACACCGATGGGGATCATCAGGCCTGTCTGGAAGCAGGAGTTCCGTTTGTCCATGCCGCATATGGATTTGGAAAGACAGAGAATCCAAATTACGTGATCCAAAAGCCAAAAGACCTTCTGGACTTATTTCCGGGATGAAATATCGGTCAGCACGAATAAAAATACCGGCAGGATTGCCATTTGTGGAAACAGATTCGCTCTTTCCTCTTACAATCCTGCCGGTATTCTTTTGTTATCTCACTCTTACTCCTGCTGTGTATCCGAACTGCTTCCATTTGCAGGCTCTGTCGGCTCCGGGGTTGGAGTCTGGGTCGGCGTCGGTGTCGGCGTTTCCGGTGCCTGGGTTGGCGTTGGTGTCGGTGTCGCAGTTGGTGCTGGTGTTGGTGTTGCTGTCGGTGTTGGTGTGCTGGTCGGTGTTGGTGTAGCGGTTGGGGTCGGCGTCGGTGTCGGCGTCACAGGATCCGGCGCTACCGTATAGGCTTTCGAATAATACACAATGACCGGTGTTCCCACATCCAGATTCTCATAAATCTGTTTTGCCACACTGTTCGGCAGATTCACACAGCCATGAGAACCGCCGTTTATGTATATATTTCCGCCAAACTGCCCTCTCCAGCTGGCATCATGAAGTCCAATTCCTCCGTTGAACGGCATCCAGTAATTTACATCCGATTCCCATTCGTATGTACCATCCGGCTGCAGCGGACCACGCAAAACCTTCGGACTTGTCTTTGATTTTACAGTAAAGATTCCCGCAGGTGTATACCGGCTCTTTACCATCATACCGGTTACACAGTCAGATTCTACGATCAGAGCGCCGTCTTTATAAAACCAGATATGCTGACGGCTGATATCCACTTCCACGTACGTATGACCAAATCCGTAGTTTTCCGTAGAAAATTCTCTGCTGGCATAATTTGGTTCACGGGAAGTCGTCACATGCTCTGAAAGTTCTTTCGTAAGCTGCTCCCTCTCCGCCTCCTTATCAATCTTCCATCCATATCCGGACTGTTTTACCTGTACTCCATCAGATATTCCCGTCGCCGGAAAGGTATGATTTTCTCCGTAGTTATCCACAGACGCTGCGAGATTTTCCACGAACTCATTGATTCTGGCATTCCAGCTTTCTTCCTCATAATAGTAATTCCCCTCACTATCCATCGCAAGCCAGTCAATCAGTATGGTATCATCCAAAGTCCTGGTAATTCCGCCGGGCAGCTCAATCGTAACATCTGCACTGATCCACTCATTCAGTTCCTTTTGTTTTGCATTCAGCTCCGGATCATCCCTGGTAATCGTAGGCTGCGCATAGGCTCCTTCCTGTTCCAGATCTATTTCTGATGCTACATTCTCAATCGCTTTTGCTATGCTTTCCTGTGCTTTTTCCCGATTAATGGATGTTCCGTATACTTCCTCGACAATCACAAAGGAAGTATCCTGCAGTGTCACATACGCATCGGCAGGAGCAACCATATTCGTCTCCTGAAATTCCGGAAAGCCGGATAGTACCTCCTGAAGCTTCTCCCGGCTGTACTGCAGCTGTACCTGTACATCATGCTCTTTCGCTTTCGAACTTTCTGTTATCCAGGCAAAAATATTCTGTTCGTTCAATATTTTTTCCACACTGCCGTCAGAGACATAATTGTATTCGATGTCTGTTCCCTCGATCGTCTCCACTACACTGTCACGAAATTTTACCGTCAGGCGATAGTCTTCCGCCATTTCCTCAATTTTCTTCTCTACCTGCTCCGCAGTCAAATCCGCGCAGTCAATTCCATTGATCCTCGTTCCCGGAAAAAATCTTGTTTTGTAATAATATGCCCGCATACCATAGGCAGTACCTCCGCCAATCAGTGCCAGAAGAAGTAAAATACACACGACAAGCAGACCTGTCTTCTTCTTTTTCTTCCTGACGGGTTTTTCTTCCTCCTTAGTTTCCCCAAACGGTCTTCCTGGCGGATCCGGAATGTTGCCAACCGTATCCCGAACCAGCTTCTGAACAGCAGCCTCCACCTGGTCTCCAAGCTCTTCATCCGAATATTCCGTCTTACCATCTGCACTGTCAAAGATCTCCAAAGTGAGCTCGTCAAACTCATCAATTTCTTCTATCCTGTCTTTTTCACCGAACCTGTCCGTTTTTTTTAACTGTTCTACTTTTCCCTCTGGGCTGTAAATTTCCGGCTTTTCGTCATCCAATTTCATACCCTTACTCCTTACCTGCTAATCTGGCATATTCTGTCCCTGTCCCAGTATATCATATCTGCCGCAAAAAAAGTATCCAGAACCTTTCCATTTATACAACCTTCAGAATTTTGTCAGATTTTCTTAAAACCTTTTGGCGTAATTACCTTCTGCACCGTATCCGCAAGGAAAATGCCAAGCGCAATCACACCGGCAATCTGCAGTGTCTGAATCACATAAGTTCCTACCATTTCTCCTGGTCCCATAACAGAAGCATAAACAATCTGATACATACCCGCTCCTGGTACCAATGGAAGAATTCCCGGAATCACAAACACAGTAACCGGTGCCTTAAAATGCCGCGCCATCATTCTGGACAGAATTGCCACTGCCAACGCCGCTAAAAAGTTCTTCATCATAACCCCATCACTGACCATCTCTGTGATCAGGTAAACCGCCCAGCCAAGCGTTCCGACTCCTGCTGCATACAACCGGAATTTCCCGGGTGTTTTTACAAGATATGCAAATCCCCAGGTAGCGATCCATGCTCCAGCCAGTTTTATAAGAAATTCCACCATTCCATGAACCCCCTTATCTCAGAAATCCTTTCAGAAGCACCATACCAAGGCCCACACCAAGAGCAATAGATGCTGCTGTGACAAACGCTTCCAGTGTTCGCGCAGCTCCGGAAATATAGTCTCCATGCAGAGTATCATAAACCGCATTCGTGATCGCCACACCCGGGACCAGCGGCATGATAGAACCAATGATAATCACGTTCAAATCCTGTTTCCCCGGTATAAAATAACATAACAGGATCGCGGTAACTGCGACAAGAAACGCTGAGATTCCGTTTTTCAGGAAGGAATGCATTTGCGTGCGCTGACATCCCCACATCCCGATTCCTGAGATCAAACCTGCTGCCGCCGCCGCGATTGCTTCCCAGATTCCTGCACCAAACATCAGGGTAAAACCGGATGTCGTTGCCATCATCGGAAGGAGATTCGCTTTGGGCTCCAAATGTTCTCTGTAAAGTTCTCTTACTTTATGAAATAATTCATCCACATCAATCCGATTATCGCAGAAATCCCTCGACAGCTGATTGACCGCATCAATACGCCGCAGATCCATGGCACGGCTTTCCACACTCTTCATCACCGTCATGGAATCCATCGACGGATCATCCAGCGTAACCACAAAGCCCGTCGTAATCGCCAATACATCTGCGGTTTTCAATTTTGACATGCGCAGCATACGGAGCATCGTATCCTCCACACGGCAAGTCTCCGCTCCGCTCTCCAACAGGATCTCTCCGGCCATAACCACAGAGTCCAGCAGCAATTTATAATCCATCTTTTTCCTACCTCCGATATCTTAACCGGCAGATCCCAATCTTAACTTTTCTTCGACAAGAAATACAATACCTTTGTTTTTTAAGATTTCCTTTAGACTCTCTTCAATTTTTTTTCATGAAGCAGTCACAGTATGCTCACATTTCCTCTGTATACTGTAAGTATCAAATCAAGAGGATAGCGACTGGATATAAGGATTTATGCCTGGTTGTTATCTTCGCCAAACAATTATACCATTTATCATAGATACTCTTTTTCATACTGCCGGCATTTTTTAATGCCGGCCCTCCTTTTGTATCAAAACCTGACGCCCTTTTCAGCCTTCTTTTCGAATTTCTTCTTTTTCAGGAACTCCATAGTTTTTTCTTTTTGTATTCAGTACATAGTTTCGATCCGCATCATCGAACGTCCGCAGAATGGTCTGTGGATTATGAGACCTGCAAATGACAGCGATTTCCTCTTCATAAAGAGGAATCATCTGATAAAAATGCACTGAGGTACCCTCTTTTAGTTCCATCTCCGGACGGCTCCCCTCCTCTGTCACCGCATGCTGCAAAAGGAATCCGTGAAATCCATTCGATCCTGTCTGAGTATGCATCGCCTGTCCGGGGCGCAGCACCTGCCCAAGCCCGATCCAGGCCTGATTTGTCACCGGCCATCTGGCACATGTTTTCATACACTGCACCGGCCATCTCCAGACTTCTTCGTCACTTTTCACCTTCCATTCCGGAGGAAGAAACATGACAAGTTCCGCCCGTTCCAGACCATACAGGCGAAACTCTTCCGGAACCGTCATCCTGTGCGCTCCCATTCCCATCGTTACCAGTTTATAATACTCACGTTTGGGGGAGGGCGGAATCAGTGCAATGTCTACCCGGATATCCGGAGAGTAGATCTCATGAAATACTTCAGAGAAAGAACCAAAAGAACGATGGATGAAAGTTTCTACCATCTCCTGTTCCTCCTGCGTGTAAAGCTCCGGCTCTCTTTTGATTTCCGGCGTTTTGTTTTCTTCGGAATTGTCAGTGCTTTTTCTTTTAAAATAATCCAGTATTCCCATGTACCATCCTCCTCTCCCGTATCTCTCATTTTTTTCTTCGCTCGTTTCCTATATTATAGCAGGATTTTTTTACTGTGAAAATGTATTTTTGTATTCTTCCTTCTGTCTGGACGGCAGGATTCCCAGCTGCTTTTTGTAAATACGTGTAAAATAGGACATATTATGGAAGCCTGAGAGTTCCGCGCACTCACTGACGTTGTATTTCCCTGTTGCCAGAAGACTGCGGGCATTCTGGCAGCGGATAAAATTCAGGTAATGAATGACTGTGCTCCCTGTTATTTCCTTGAACGTATGACAAAAATAATATTTACTGAATCCGATATGGCTGCAGATATCTTCGATTGAAATTTCCTCGGAATAATGGTTCTGGAGATAACGGATCGCAGACTTTACAAGGTCAATCCGGTTATCCCTTCTTCCCATTGAGACTTCTGCCGGACTTATCATATAATTCCGGCAAAGCTCAGCCAGAAGAATCGTTACCTGCGATTTGACAACGCTTTTATAGTAAGGCCTGCCTTCTTCCATTTCCCGGATAATACTCTCAAACTGCTTTTGAATCTTTTCGTCTGACAGATGACTCTGAAACAAAAGCTTTTCCCCGTAAGCATCCCACCCGGGACAAAGAGAACCGTCCGGAATCAGGCAGTAATAACGGCAAATTCCATCGGAGTAGATCCTGTGAATATGGTTTGAATTGACGATACAGAGTTCCCCCTTCCTGAGCGGAAGCCGTTCTGTATTCGAAATAACCGTTCCCTCTCCTTCCACTCCAAAAAGCAGTTCAACATCCTCGTGCCACTGAAACTCAAAAGGAATTTCCGGATTGCAGGTTACCGTATCAAAATGGAATATGATTGGAAATTGCGGATCCGGATGCTTATGCGGCTCGTAAGCCCTGAACGCACTCATAAGATAATGTCTCCTCTCAAAAAGCAAGATTGTGTTATTGCCAGGCAATATCAGTGCTTTACATTTTTCCTCTACATTATAAAATAGAAGCTAAGAAGGTGCAAGCAAAGCTTAGAAAATGGAAAAAGGAGGAAATCATATGTATCATTTTTCAATCGGCGTATTGCTGGATTCTTTCCGGACAGATATGGAAACTGCTCTCAAAAAAGCTGCAAGCCTTGGAATTTCCGGCGTACAGATTTATGCCACAAACGGCAAAATGGCACCGGAAAATCTCAATCCCAGTCAGCGCAGAGAAGTTCTTGATATGATCCGATCCAATGGTCTCGTCGTATCCGCACTTTGCGGCGATCTGGGCCAGGGCTTCGGAAACGCAGAGAAAAATCCCGCCCTCATTGAAAAGTCCAAACGGATCCTGGACCTTGCAAAAGATCTGAAGACCGATGTTGTTACCACCCATATCGGCGTTGTTCCCGAGGATTCTTCCCATCCACGCTATCAGATCATGCAGGAAGCCTGCTTTTCGCTGGCCCAGTACGCAGACAGCGTCCAGGCACACTTTGCCATTGAAACCGGCCCGGAGACTTCTCTGACTCTGAAAGGATTTCTCGATGGTCTCCATTCCACGGGCGTAGCAGTGAATCTCGATCCGGCGAATCTGGTGATGGTAACCGGAGACGATCCGGCAAAAGCAGTCTATAATCTGAAGGATTACATCGTACATACCCATGCAAAAGATGGAAAAAAGCTTCTGGATCGCAGCCCTGAGATCATCTATGGAATTGAAACACCCAAAAATGACCTGACTTCCCAGGGAGAAGCATTTATTGAGCTTCCATTAGGTGAGGGCAGCGTCAATTGGGAGAATTATCTCAAAGCACTGGACGATATCGGATATCACGGATTCCTGACGATCGAGCGGGAAGTCGGAGAAAATCCGGAGGCAGATATTCAAAAAGCCGTTCATTTCCTGAACAGCCGCATCCGATAGTGTTTCAACGAAGGAAAAGAAAGGAGAATGCTTCCTATGGACAAAAAAATAAAAGTCGGCATCATCGGTGTCGGCGGAATCTCAAACGAACATATTCAGGCATACCTGAAAAATCCCAATGTAGAACTCTATGCTTTCTGTGATATCAATGAAACACAGTTAAAAAAAATGTCCGAAAAATACGGGGTTACCCGCTGCTTCACGGACAAGGATGAAATGCTTCGGCTGCCTGAAATCGATGCCGTATCTGTCTGTACCTGGAACAGCGCTCACGCTCCATGCACCATTGCAGCACTCAATGCCGGCAAACACGTTCTCTGTGAAAAGCCTATGGCTACTTCCGCTGCGGAAGCTCTGGAAATGCAGGCTGCCGCAAAAAGAAACGGTAAACTACTGATGGTTGGCTTTGTGCGCCGTTACGGAAATGACTGCACTGTTTTGAAAGACTTTATCAGCCAGGATTATTTTGGTGATCTTTATTATGCCAAGGCGACCTATCTGCGCCGCAATGGAAATCCCGGCGGCTGGTTCGGTGACAAATCCCGTTCCGGCGGCGGCCCGCTGATTGATCTCGGAGTCCATGTCATTGATCTGACCCGCTATCTGATGGGTAACCCAAAACCGGTTTCCGTTTACGGTGCTACTTTCCAGAAGCTTTTGAATCGTCCCAATATCAAAAGTGCACAGGGTTATCAGTCTGTTTCTGCCGGTGCAGATGACATCTGCGATGTGGAAGATCTTGCCACCGCAATGATTCGCTACGATAACGGAGCCGTTCTCTCCATTGAAGCCAGCTTCAGCCTGAATATTAAGAAGGATGAAGGCGTGATTCAGCTCTTTGGTACCAAAGGCGGAGCAAAGCTGGATCCGGAACTGGAAATGTATACAGAAATGAACCATTATCTGGCAGATGTTTCCCTTGCCTATCCAACAGCCCTTAGTTTTGACGGACTCTTTGCCAACGAAATCAATCACTATGTGGACTGTATTATAAACGGAACCAAATGTAAATCTCCTGCCGAGGATGGCGTTACCCTTATGCGCATTTTGGATGCAGTTTATGAATCTGCCCGGACGGGCCATGAAGTGGTGCTTGACTGATCATCTGCCTCCAGGAAGCAAAGAAAGGAACCCAGATCATGAAAATATCTGTAAGCTCTTACAGTTTCTCTTCTCTTTTGAAAACCGGCGCACTCACTCAGCTTGGCTGTATTTCCAAAGCAAAGGAAATGGGATTTGATGCCATCGAAATCGAGAGTATTCATCCCCACGACGGTTCCTCTAAACAGGAATATGCGAAAAAGCTTCGGGACGAATGCGAACGGGTTGGTATGCCCATCTCGAACTATACCTTTGGCGCAGATCTATTAAACGGTTCTGGCGGAAATCTGGAAGCCGAGATCGAACGTGTCAAAAGTGAAATTGATATTGCCAAAATTCTTGGTGCGGACAGTGTCCGCCATGATGCCACCATCGGTTATCCAAGGGAGATTCGCGGGTACCGCGGTTTTGATGATGTACTTCCCCGTCTCTCGGAAGGCTGCCGACGAATCACCGAATATGCAGCGACAAAAGGAATCCGCACCATGGTAGAGAATCACGGCTTTTTCTGTCAGGACAGTGTACGGGTAGAAAAACTCGTCAATCAGGTAGCCAATGACAATTTCGGTCTGCTCTGCGATATGGGAAATTTCCTCTGCGCAGATGAAAATCCCATAGAGGCAGTCTCCCGCGTAGCTCCTTATGCATTCTATGTCCACGCAAAAGATTTTCACGTAAAAAGCGGAATGGGGCAGAATCCCGGGGAAGGATTCTGGAAAAGCCGCGGCGGAAATTATCTGCGCGGTGCCATCATCGGCCATGGCGATGTTCCGGTGACCCAGTGCCTTTCTATTTTAAAAAACGCCGGATATGATGGGTACGTTTCCATTGAGTTTGAAGGACTTGAGGACTGTGAAATGGGAATCTCCATCGGCCTTGCCAATCTGCGGCACTATATCGCGCAGCTTTAAACAACTGATTGTAACAATCTTTTGATCAGCAAAGGGATTCTGCAAAATTGCATGAGTGGTTTCATGGTATTGCAGAATCCCTTTTGTACTGGATCATTCATTTACTAACTTTTCTTTCTCACCGCCTTCTCCATCGGAAGCCCGGTATCGTAATCTAACTGTCTTGGCTCATATTCTTCATTTTCTCTCTGTCTTGTATAACCTTCATTCTCCCAGTTTGGCACAAACTCTTTTCTCCACGGCCGCATCTTCCACTGATATCCACGGTACAGGTCTCTGGTATTATTCATATGCTCAATCAACTTATCATGCATCTGATTTCTGACTTCTGTGTAGTTTTCGTCATCAATCAGATTATGAATCTCATACGGATCGTTTTCTATATCATAAAATTCATCTGTATCCAGAAGATGAATCACCAGTTTGTATTTTTCTGATATAACTGCTCTCATGATCTGCAAACCGCCGAAACCATCGTGATCGACTTCATACCTGGTAAATTCCGTGAATACTTCCTCATTAATGTTCTCAAATGGATCCCGGATCTGTGGCAGCATGCTCTTTCCTTCCATTAATTTGGGAATTGGTAATCCGAAATAATCCATTACCGTTGGAGCAATGTCAATGTGGGACGCTACTGCATTTTCTACGAATCCGCTAGCCCCACCTTTGATAATCAGCGGAATATTAGCTACCTCTTTGTATGCAGCTGCATTTTTTGAAAACAGACGATGTGCACCCAGCATATCCCCATGATCAGAGGTAAAGATCACCATTGCATCTGGTGTCACCTCACGAATCTTGTCCAATACACGGCCAATTTCATAATCAGCAAAAGAATTGCAGCCCAAAAACAAAGACAAACCGCCGGATGCCTGATTGATTTCCTCCTCCGATGCATGCAGGTTCTTTCCGGCCCATAGTCTCTGCATAAACGGTTTTTTTGATAAATCATCCTGAAAACTCGGGCAACTGTCAAACTTGAAGTCATCGTACATGTGATTAAACGGTGCCGGGCAAAGAGATGGCCCGTGCGGTTCATCATAAGAAACACTCATGAAGAAATCCTGATCTTTGAATTCTTCTAAATATCTAATCGCGCGGTCAGAACACCGATGCGCATAGGTAAATTCTTCTGAGAATCCTACCTTATAAGCTTCTTTTGAATCCCTGGATCTTATTTTGTCTTCATCGCTCAGCTCATTCAAATATGTTTTCATATCATACCAGTAATCCGGATTCCATCCCTCCGGACAGCGGCCATTTCCAAAATAATCTGATCCATCCAGATGCCATTTTCCGATATAACCGCATGCAATTCCATGGTCGCTTAATCTCTGCCCAAGTGTTTTAACATTCTCCCCCATTGCGATGCTGTTTGTGACCATCCCATTGGTATGTGGAAATGTTCCGGTAAAAATTGCACTTCTGGCTGGACCACAGACCGGCTGACAAGTATATGCATTTTCATACCGAATACCTTCTTCCGCCAAACGATCCAGATTCGGTGTTTTCATTTTTTGATTGCCATAACAGCCAACCATGTCTTTTCTGGTTGTATCTGTCATCAGAAAAATAACCTGTTTCTTCATCTTGCCTCTCCTTTTTTCTTTATCTTCTTACCATAGTTCCAAGCTGCAGAAATTTTTCATACCAACGCTCAAAAAAGAACTGATACCCTTCACAAAAATAATTAATGTATGCAGATTCCGTCTGTTCCCTGTTTCTCATACAACCTCCCCTGCACAGCCGGAACCATGGACATGCTCTGCATCTTCCGTCTATTTTCATCGAACGGGAAACAAAATCTTTTTCTTCTCTGGCCTGATCAATTTTGTCCAGTCGGTCTGTATTCAGATTTCCAAGATAAAACGAATCCATCACATAAAAATCACAGGGATACACGCTTCCATCAGCTTCAACTACATATTGTACTCCACACTTTCCACGCTGTTCGCAGGATTCAGCCATATAACCTGCGGCAAGTCCTACATAATTCTCAAACTGTCGAATATATGGCTGTCTGCCTTCCTGAAGATCCCGATACCACAGTTCACACAGATCTGAAAGAAATTTTCCATACTGTAAAGGGTGAATCGAATAAGTTTGATTCCCGTGTTCTTCTCCATATGGGTCAAGACAGGCAATGTATTGCTGAAACATCCAACTGTTCTTCCTGTAGCTTTCATATACTTCTTTTATGTTCTCTGCAATTTTGGGTGTGACAACTGTCAGGATATTATAATTCACTCCAAACTGCCAAAACAGCTCTGCAGTCTTTCGAATGTTCACAAAAGTACCGCTTTTCTCTTTTCCATGTCGCATTGAATCGTGAATCTGCTCATTTCCATCTACAGACAATCCCAGAAGAAAATCATTTTCATGAAAGAATCTACTCCATTCTTCTGTTATTGCATATCCATTTGTCTGAAATGCATTCATCACACGAATATGATTTCGGTTATACTTTTTCTGCAGTGAAACTGCCCTCCTGAAAAAGTCAATTCCCCGCAGAGACGGTTCTCCTCCCTGCCATGTGTAGCTGATGCTTCCCTCCGCCTTCAGCATTGTCTTGCGGATTACGTTGTTTAGTGTTTCTTCACTCATAAAGCCATAGGATTTCTGCTTTCTTTTTGCTGCCTCATCACAGTAAAAGCAGTAATCACAAGTCATATTGCACAGTCCAGATGCCGGTTTTATCAATACACTGATGTTTTTCATACCCTTTTCATCCCCCAATGTATGATACAACCACTTTCATGACACCTGCCAAAAGCATCACCCAAATTGGATTCATTTTCACTTTCTGAAGCAGCACCACACAGATGAGAAAAATAAAAACCAGACTGAACTTTGTACCTGAGAGCGTAATATTTGCTGAACTTCCCCAAAATGCTGTAATCAAAATGGAGATTCCTGCTGATGCAATCATGGCAACGACTGCCGGGCGCAATGATCTGAGGACTTCCTGCAGCATCGCCATTTTCTGGTATTTCAGATACATTTTTGCAATCAATGTGACAATGATACAGGATGGAAAAATACATCCAAAGGTAGCTGCGAATGCCCCGGGAACCCCTGCTATTTTGATCCCTACAAAGGTGGCTGAATTCACTGCGATCGGCCCCGGCGTCATCTGGGAAATGGTAATCAGGTCAGTGAATTCAGCCATACTGAGCCACTTATGTGTTGTTACCACCTGTCCCTGGATCAATGGCATAGCCGCATAACCTCCTCCGAAACTGAACAGCCCGATTTGCAGAAAACTGAGAAACAGCTGCAAATAAATCATGTTGTACCCCTCCTCTTTCCTGCAAGTGTACGAAGCATACCGAGCACTGCGCACACAAGAACAATGCAAATCACATTGACTCCAAACACACACGCTGCAGTAAATGCGCCAATCATGATAAGGATGGATATTATATCCTTGTTCACTACAATTCCTGCTCCCATTTCATAAGTAACAGATGCAATCACTGCTCCTACTCCGGCCTGCATTCCTTCCAGCATCTGACTAACAAAATAATTGTTCCGAAACGCATTGTAGCAGACCGAAATTATAGCAATAATCATGAACGGAGGAATAATGGTTCCTGTAATTGCCACCAGCACCCCCATGATGCCTGCAAGTTTATATCCCACTACAATTGCACCATTTACTGCAATGGGACCTGGAGCAGACTGTGCGATTGCCACCAGATCCAGCATTTCATCTTCTTCTATCCAATGATAATCGTCCACGAGTTTTTTCTTCATCAAGGTCACAATGACATATCCTCCGCCAAATGTGAAGGCGCTTAGATACAACGTAGACAGAAATAGTTTTAACAGTACATTTTTCTTCCGTTCCATACAAGTCCTCTCTTACTTTTCCGTATAATGTTTTTCCAAATTACCGCGTCGGGTTTTATCTGTGTTTTAGCTGCTTTTTTTGTGAATCAGCATTTTCATTTCAAAGGTGAATTCTTCTTGATTAAACTGATATGTTTCAGCCAAAACCGGACCGCAACTGTTTGATCCAATTCCGCTCTGAGCATAATCCAGACACAATACCGTGCTTCCGGATTCTTCCAGCTCGTAGCTGTGCTTTTTATTGGTCAGCTCTTCTGCAGTGTATAAAGATGCATTGAAGGAAAATGTCTTTCTCCCAGCTGCTGTAAAAGAAATCTGATCATTTTCCACAGAAACATAATCACAATCTACGTGGCTACCGTTTTCCTGTGGACGAATATAGTCTTCATTCATAGAAGCTACCGATGATGTGAAAATTCCATGTGTTCCTGCTCTTCTCTTGTCAATGTAGCTCTCGTCTGGCCCGATTCCATAATAGGTAACCTGATCGAAACTTCGTTTCAAAAACATGCGTAAACCAAAACGTGGAAGCATCGGAAATTCCATATCTTTTTTCACATACATTTTCATTTGGATATCGCCATCCGGCGCAATAATCCATTCGGTATCTATCTTCAAAACCGGCTGAACAACCGGTGCCGTCACTGCCATTGTACTGTGAATATAAATATTAGCGCCATCCAGTTTCCAGGAAGTATCATAAGCTTTCGCATAGCTTTGGTCGTACCTCGCTTTCAGCCATTGCAGCTTAATCCGTTTATCGTTATCTGTCGGCGCCCTCCAGAGGTTCAGTTCCATTGGACGATCCAGAATTTCCTCTTCTCCGATTCGGATACTTTCGAACAACCCTGTCAATTTATTGTATATATATTGATATCGATATCCGGCCTGCTTCTGTATAATGGTCAAATAACGGTCATTTTCTTCTGTTTCCGCTGCCGGAAAGTCTGCTGTTCTGCTCAGCAGCTGAACTATCTTCTGGTTTCTATTATCTTCGGTCTGTAACTGAACTTCATCAAAACCAATGCATTCATCTGCATCCTGAAGTGCATTCTTTTGATTTAGATGATACATTACCTTCAAGAAACATTTTCCTTTTTCTGGTATTATCACCGGAAGAATAACACTTCCCTCTTTCTGTGCAGGGATACTCTCTTTCAGACTGACCTGTCCTGTCTGAACATTTTGACCATCTCTGGAAACTGCAAACGTAAGATATATGTAATCTTTCAAATCTACGTAATTCATATAGTTGTGCAATACCAGAATTCCGCTTTCCTGGCAGAAACTTACGACTCTGGCCGGGCGATATACATTCTGATACTCCCTGAGTCCAGTGTGTGGCGTACGATCCGGAAACACAAGACCATCGAGGCAGAAATTTCCATCATGGACTTTTTCTCCATGGTCACCGCCATAAAAATACATTGGCTTGCCGTTTTTTGCTTTTCCTTTATAGATTGCGTGATCACACCACTCCCAGATAAATCCACCGCAAACAGTGTCATACTTCTGCATGCTTTGAAAATAGTCTTCCAGGTCTCCAGGACCATTTCCCATAGCATGTCCATATTCCACAAGCAGAAGAGGCTTACTCGGATTCTCCTTCATATAATCATCAATCTCATCAAATGCAGGATACATACTTCCGTTGACATCAATATTAGAATAATCATATTCACGGTCATGGCTCTTATAAAAAGCACTCTCATACGTTGTCAATCTGGTGGGGTCATATCCCTTTGTCCACTTTAAAGCTTCCTCAAACGTGCATCCGTAACCGCACTCATTTCCCATAGACCAGATTACAATACAAGGACGGTTCTTTTCTCTGCATACACACAGCTTTGTACGGTCAATCGTAGCTGGAATAAAATCCGGATTGTTTGAAATTCTTCTGTTCCATTTTTCCGCTACATTATCCCATTCTGAATTTTTCAGATATTGCATCTGTGCACCATGACTTTCATTATCTGCTTCCGCTATGGAAAAAAAGCCATATTCATCACATAGCTGATAAAAATATGGAATATTGGGATAATGGCTGCTTCGAATGGCATTGAAATTATGCTGTTTTATCAGTTGCAAATCCTTTATCATCTGTTCTCTGTTGATGACTGATCCTGTCACTGGATCAGAGTCATGACGGTTAATTCCTTTGAATTTGATTTTCGCACCATTTACGTAAATTACGCTGTCCTCACAGTAAATCTCACGGACACCGATACGGTCTGTTATGACTTCTTCACCTTCATTAAATTGCACCAAATACAGGTATGGCTCCTCAGGGTTCCAGAGTTTTGGCTTATTAATGAGCAGAACCGCCTTCTTAGTATAATCCGGATCCCCTTCAAAATCTGCAAACCTTCCTTCTGCTGCTTTATTTCCCTCAGCATCCAGGATCACGATCTGTGTCTGGGCAGCTGCTGTTTTTCCGAGAAAGTTTGCCCGGATTTCAATTTCTGCTTTTTCTTCCTGAAGTTTTGTTGTAGTAAAATAGTCATATAAAATACTGTCCGGACGTTTTAAAAGATAAACATCTCTAATAATTCCCGTCAGACGAAATTTATCCTGATCCTCCATATACGTCCCATCACACCATTTGAGAACCAAAACAGCAAGTCTGTTCACTCCTTCTTTCAGGAAATTCGTTACGTCAAATTCGCTCGTTGCATGGGATACCTGACTGTACCCAACATATTGTCCGTTGATCCATATATAAAAGCAGGAATCCACACCCTCAAAGTTCAGGTAAGCTTTCGGTGCAAGCGCATCTTTCTGATATTGAAATTCATGTACATACGTTCCGCATGGGTTCTCATGCGGCACATACGGTGGATCCAGCGGAATCGGATACTGCACATTGGCATACTGATGACTATCATATCCATAATTCTGCCAATTTCCCGGAACCTGTATTTCATCAAATTCCTCCAGACTTCTTCCTTCCTCATAAAATTTATCCTGCAAATCATAAATACTTTTGTAAAACCGAAATTTCCAGTTTCCATTCAGAAGCTGCATTCTGTCTGAATCTTCTCTGTTATGTACCAGTGGTCCCATCGGTTTTGATGCAGGGATATAATATGCCCGATACGGCATGATATTTTCATGAAGCACATTCAAATTTTCGAAATATTTTGGTACAATCATCTTATCCTCCCGTTACGATTTTTCGTAATCATTTCTGATCATTCTTACTGTTACAACATATTCTTTTCCTAAAGCATATAAACTACATTCGACAAAACATGCACAAAATGTTATAATCTGAATTATCACAATTCGTATGTATTGTTATATCATATTTGTTTTATATGAATTACACATTTATATTTTAAAAATTTGCAAATTACGAGGAGGTATACACATTGTATATTGATTCCGGCTACTGGCATCAAACACGACTTGACTTTAAGGACAAAAAACATCCTCTTTTTATCAGCAGCTGCGGCACTTACCGGCTATATACAGTAAAAAAACTGCCCACTCATCGTCCCCGGGGAAGACTGGATTATCAGCTTCTTTATATTGCCTCCGGAAAAGCACATTTCTATTTTGATGTGAAAGAAGAAATCGTTTCTGCCGGAAACATGGTCCTCTATCGCCCCAAGGAAAAACAGCGCTATTATTACTATGGAGAGGATCATCCAGAGGTGTACTGGGTTCACTTTACGGGTAACAATGTGAAAAACATTCTGCGGAAATACGGCATACGTGATGATATGCGCGTCATTTATTCCGGTGTTTCCATGGAATACAAACATCTTTTTCTTTCCATGATCCAGGAACTCCAGATGAAACGAACTGACTATGAAGAATTGCTGATACACTATTTCATGCAGCTTCTGATTACCATTCACCGACAGCTTCTCACCAAACCTCGTAAAAAGAATTCAATGATTATGGATGAAATGAACGATGCCGTTGAGTATTTTCGAACACATTACAATCATCCCATCCGTATCGAAAAGTATGCTGCCGAGCACAATATCAGTGTCGGATGGTTTATACAGAACTTCAAGCAATATACACAAACCACTCCTGCACAGTATATTCACGCTCTCCGTATTACCAACGCAAAGCTGCTTCTTGAAACAACCAATTACAATATTTCAGAAATATCCCATCTGGTAGGATATGAAAATCCTCTGTATTTCAGCCGTTTTTTTAAAAAACAATGTGGTATATCTCCTGTACAGTTCCGAAAACAGCTGGCTTTGCATAATGAAACCAGATAAAACGCTTGTTTCTCTTTTTGAAATTACAGAAAACGAAAATTCCGGATTTCCAGGTCAGTACACAGCAACATACGAAATTGCTGGTGCCACCCTGGAATCTTCAATGGCAATAATCAGGCATTCCGTTTCCATTCCCTGCAATTTGACAATCCTCTTATAGCCGATCGTAGTGCCTTTGCACCACTCCCTGATTCTGTTCTTTTTTTCATAACAAATCCGGAAAGATTCTACTCTTTGACTTAAAGGAATTTCTTCTTTTATAACCAAATAATTCAATTTCTTTGTCTCAGGCCAGAATATTTTAATTACAAGCATGTAGATTCCGTCTTCATTTTGAAAATAACTCTGGTAATCATCCGTCCGCAGAACCTCTGGACTTGTTCCTCTTACGTCCAGCGGCGGAATTGTTTCTATCTGTGCCTCATTCAATAAATTGTCGGCAAAAGAGTTCCGTATGAAAAATCCCAGTTCTTCCAGCCTCTTTTCACCTTCCAGTGCAATTCTTCCATTTCTCAATGGAGAAATATCCAACAACATCGCAGCATTTCTTCCCACAGAATTCAAGTATAGTTCCTGAAGTTCCTGGAGGGAACGTATCTCCCCGTTCCTTTCTTTCTGATAAAACGGACCGGGATAAATAGATACTCCAATCGTCAGCGGATACCAGATCAGGTTTTCTTCCCTTGCCAGAGATTTTCTGCTTCCAAGATCCTTTCTCCTGCTTTGCGGTGCCAGCCCCTCTTCCTGTCTTGCAGTTCCCGTCTTTGTTCTTTTCTGGCTTAATTTCCTCAGATAACCCGGATGCTTCAGCTTCGCCGGTACCACGCTCCATTCACTTTTCTGTATCTCTCCCTCTGAGATTCCACGTAAACGTACATCCGGTCCAGATATAGCAATCACAGCATTCGGCTGCAGTTCTCTTACTATCTGATAATAACGTTCCCAATCATATTTTTGTCTCCTTCCATTGGCTCCGTTTTCACTGACATCGTCCATATATACAGCAAAAATATCACCGTAATTCGTTAAAAGCTCTCTCAGTTGATTGACATAATAATCATCGTCATCTTTTCCCATTCCATAAATACAGCTATTTTGATCCAAAGGTGACAGATAGATTCCGAATTGCAGTCCATATTTTCCGCAGGCTTCTGCCGTCTCCTTTACAAGATCTCCTTTCCCGTTTTTGTAAGAAGTATTTTTTATACTGTATTCCGTATATTGGCTTGGCCACAGACAGAAACCATCATGATGTTTACAGGATAGCACCAGTGCCCTCATTCCAGCAGCAGCTGCTGTTCTGGCCCACTGTTCCACATCCGGTTCGCCGGATAAAAAATCAGGTGCCATTCCCGTATCTTTCCCGCCTTCTTTGCCACCTCCTGTGCCAAAAGGCAAGTGGATATATCCAAGAAATTCAAGATTTTCATATGCCAGCTGCCGCATTGTCGGTACCGTCTGGATCAACCTGCGATCCTCTTCCAATCCGTTATAGATCATGTACAACCTCCCATTTTCCTATTGCTGAACATGATTATAAACTCATATGTACGAAAATTATATAAACTGTATTTATGAAAACATGCACAAAATGTTAGTGTGTTCCTGACCGGAAAAACACACCCCTTCCAAGCAAACAAATATTTTATTTGCTCAGAAGGGGTGTGACGGGGATATTTCAAAAGACAGGCAATTATTCTCTTAAATTTTATTGATCTTTCGATGCTTTCCATTCATCATACTGAATTTGTGCCTCTTTCAGTACATCCTGATATCCGGCCTCGTCCAGAGCTTTCTGATATTCATCAATGACAGAATCTACATCTGCTGATGCATATCCGCCGTTTTCAAGCACAAAACCATACTGATCAAACACATTTACACATGCACTATACTGCGCTTCTACTTGTGATTTGTCAAAACGGAACCCAGCCGCACAGGAAGACTTTGCTTCACTGTTCATTCTTTCGTACTGTTCAACTTTATCATCCGGCTCATTTTCCATTAGAGTCAGCGGAACTACAGAAGTTGACTCCCATGCACTGTGAGCATAAGAATCTGAATTCTGAACGACTTTCCCTTCCTCATTCAGGGTATAATCCTCGCCTTCGATACCAAAGGTATACAGATCTGCTAATTTTGTATCTGTGAACAGTAATCCAAGGAAATCGATGCACGCTTTTGCCTGCTCCTCAGAAGAGTTTGCTGTGATTGCAAAACAGGAACCAAGAGTAGTCGTAGAATGCATGTACTTTTGGGTAATACCTTCAATAATTACTTCATCCTGCTGATCACGACCTTCAGAGTTTGCCTCATCATTTGGTACGCAGGTCCACCAATTCCATCCCCAATCCTGTGTCTGGCAAAGCGTATCCGGGGTACTCTTTGTTGCTTCGTTCTCAGAAATGTAACCTTTTTCTGCCCAATCACACATTAATTTCGTAAATTCTTTGTACTCATCCGTCTGAACGGTATTGATAACTTCATCTGTCTCACGATCTACCGCCATGAAAGAATAGGTTGAGAAGAAATCATAATAGTCCAGATACAATCTATAGAACATGGCTGTTTTACCTGTAGTATACGGATACTGGATACCGTCATCTTTCAGCTGCTGAAGAAAAGGCTCAATATCCTGCAATTTTTCAACTTTGGAAAGATCCCATCCATATTTATCGACCAGCTCCTGACGGGTTTTCAAATCATATCCCTCATAAGACTCTTTGTAAACCGGAACAAAGTAATCTTTTCCGTTATACTGTGCTGCCGTCCAGATTCCCTCCGGCATGGATTCATAAAGTGTAGTGCCAGGAAGCAGATCAGTGATATCGTATGCTGCATTTTGTCTATAAAGATCATCTGTACCAATGGTAGCCCACCAGCTTGCTGTCCACAGAAGATTAATCTCGTTGTTCGCCAGAGCCAGGTTTGCTTTGTCTCCATATTCTGCGGAACCAATATCATGCAGTTCAACTTCGACATTGATCTTATCTCCGATATAATCATTGATCGAATCCTGTACTTTCTTTACCTGATTGCTGTCCGGGTTTGCTAACAAATAGCTTGCGCGATATATACTGATCTTAGTTTTCCCATCGGACGATTTTTCTGCGGATACACTGCTTGTACTTTTTCCTGAACTATCACCGTCTGACTCTCCACATCCGGCTAAAGCCACTGTCATTGCTGCAACCAGTGCTGCTGCAAGAATTTTACTTGTTCTTTTCTTCATATTGTTACCCTCCTTGAGTATTGTATTTTTGGGACAAAACATACGTTTTCATCCGTGATACCATAAGCAGATTTTCCTCAACCCTTTACAGACCCAACGGTTAGACCTTTGACAAAATATTTCTGGAAGAACGGATATATAATCATGATCGGTCCGATAACAACGATAACGGTTGCCATAGTTGCAGAATACTGTGGAACAGTTCCTCCGATTGCTGCAAGCGCTACAGCCGGAATATTTCTAGAGTTGAGCAACACTTCAATACTCTTCTGGATATTAACCAGCAACAGCTGCAAAGGTTTTTTGGAATCACTTGTGATGTAAAGCAGCGCATTCTGCCAGTCATTCCAGTATCCTGTTGCCATCATGAAACCAACAGCTGCAAGAGATGGTTTCATCAACGGCAGTGTGATCTGGAAGAATGTTCTGTACTCTCCGGCACCATCAATTTTGGCTGCATCCATCAGTTCCTCCGGAACACTGTTCGCAACATAGGTTCGCAGGATAATGACATTCATCGTTGTTACGCAAAGCGGAAAAATCAAAAGCCAAATGCTGTCTTTCATATGATAGTAGGAAGTATAAATAACGTAACAGGAAAGCTGACCACCATTAAACAACATCGGTATCAACATGTATACGGATAAAAATTTGCGTAAACGAAATCCTTTTCGACTGATCGAATATGCGAACATACTCATAACAAGCAGTCCCAGAAAGGTACCGCCTACCGTAACGAAAATAGTTACACCATAGGATACCGCAAGCTGTTTTCCGTAGCGGAGCACTGTATTCATACCTGCAGTAGACCACTTGGCCGGGAAGTAACTGAATCCATTCGCTGCAATTGCTTTTTCATCCGTAAATGCAGAGATAAAAACTAATGCAATCGGTAAAGCACAAAACAATGTATACAGGAACAGAAAGAATGTTAATATATATTGCCCAAATCCAGCTTTCTCCTGCGGTGGGACATAGCCGTTTTTCTTCTTATTATTCATCTTCCGATCCCTCCTATTAGAACAGTGCATTTTCCGGTGCTATTTTTCGCACCATGCCATTTGCAAACAACATCATCAATAATCCAACAATAGACTGAAAGAATGTGGTAGCGGCAGTAAATCCAAAATTTGAATTTTTAAAGATAGAGTTCAACACATAGGAATCAATTACCTGTGTGGTCGGATAAAGAATACCGCTGTTTCTTGTGACCTGATAGAACAAACCTGTATCCGATCGCATAATATTACCAACGCTCAGAAGAAGCATTACAGTAATCATCGGAATCAGGGATGGAATCGTGATATGTTTGATTTGCTGCCATTTGTTTGCTCCGTCAATCTGTGCAGCTTCATAAAGTGAAGTATCAATACCCGAAAGTACCGACATATAAAGTACCGATCCATATCCTACGCTGTTCCACATCTTAACAATTGTCAAAATCCATGGCCAGGCTTCTGGTGTAGAGTAAAATCTAGTTGTAATATCAAACGTATGATTCAGAATACCGGTATCCGTGCTCAAATATGCATATACAATAAACTGGACAGCCGCATACGAAATAAATACCGGAATAATCATGATTGTCTGCATTGCTTTGCTGGCCTTTTTAAATATGCACTGGTCAATCGCAATTGCAAGTACGACATTCAAAAATGTTCCAAGGGCGGTAAAGATCACATAATACATTAACGTATTCCGTGTCATGGTAATAAACGTCGATTTTGATGCCAATAGGAATTTGAAGTTTTCAATTCCGTTCCATGGACTTCCCCAAATACCTTTGGAGTAGTCAAAGGACTTAAATGCCATAACCAATCCGGCCATCGGAATGTAGCTGAAAAACAGCAGAATAAGGAAAGCAGGGAGCGACATAATTACATGCGCTCTGTGTTTCCATGTGTTTTGGAGAAAATCTTTCATTTTCATACCTCCTCTTCTTACCCTCTGATTATCTTTTCTGCAGCAGAGGTTCTGCAGTTATATTGTTCACCCATTACATCAGCTTTTTCACTGATCTTCCGGGATAAACTTTTCCTTCCACCAGAATGTGTTCTACCAGGCAGGTCTTCGGTTGTTCAATCATATCAATCAATTTTCTTGCCAACTCTCTTCCCAGGCGGTCCGCATCCTGTACCAGTGTTGCAAGTGCCGGTTCCAGATATTTTCCAATCTCTATTCCATCATATCCGATCGTCGAAATGTCATCAGGAACCCTTAAGCCGGCAAGTGTTATGGCATTATATCCGCCAACGTAAGCAAAGTCATCCGGAAAAAAAATACAGGTTGGTCTTTCTCTCAACTGCAGCAACTCCACTGTCCTCAGATACGTCTGCGTTGTATCATGGTAGGGAGCTTCTTTGATATACTCTGGCGGTACTTCTATTCCAAAGCTTTCGCAGGAGCGATAAAAAGATGACACCCGATTTCTCGTTTCTGCCGAATCTTCTCCGTGAATATAAGCAATTTTCCGATGGCCCATATCGTAAACATAATGCACAAGATCTGAAATACCCTTCACAACGTCTGATACAACAGCGCTTCTGTCATTGAACACGTGATCAAATGTAATTACCGGGACATCACTTTCAACCAGCTCAATAATTTCAGGATCATGAAAATCCGTACAAAGGATTGCCACACCATCAAATCTCCGGTATTTGCAATGTTCCAGATAAGTCATGCGTTTATCCCAAACAGAGATATTTCCATTTTTATTTACAAACGTGATATCATATCCTTTTTCCTCCAGTGAACATTTTAAACTGTTCAAAACTTTTGCAAAATGATCGTTTGTCAGATCACTGCCGGATTCATCCGTGAAAAGAATTCCAATATTATATGTCCGATTGGTTATCAATACCTTTGACGCAAAATTGGGAACATATCCCATTCTCCTGGCCGTTTCCCTGACTCTTTCTTTTGTTTCCTCTCCCACATCTTTGTGATTATTCAGTGCTTTACTTACGGTTGCAATCGACACACCACATGCAATTGAAACATCTTTTATGGATACCATAGCATTTGTCCTTTCGTGCATTTTTAACGTTTCAACCGTTTTTATTTAATCCTTTTTTATCACATTGCAACATAAAAATCAACAGCGAAACTTTTTTCGTAGTTCAATTTGTATATTTTCACAACGTTTTTCATTGCATAATTGTGTGTTATGTAAAGTTATTGTAATTTCATTTTCCAGGAGCATCTTTATTTATTCTTATTTTGTTATTTTTGCAATTTTATTTCCGTATTTAGCGAAACTGTTTAAGTTTATTTCTATACAAAAAACGCATTTCAACGGATTTCATACCATTTTTTAACCATAAATTGTCTACGATAAAAAAATGAGGCGATTTTCTGAAGCTTTTCTTTGGTAAAATTGTCATTCTTTTTTATGTAAACGTTTCATTTTATGGAATCAGCTTAAAGCTTTTCGTTCTTTTCTCTTTGCTTTCAGGAAATAGATACACATTAAAAAGATCTCGTCGAGTTTCTTTCAGCAGCTGCGTATCACGTTCCGTTCCCTCTCTTGATGTCACCCCATATTATAAGCGTATCAGTGCGCAGAATATATAAATGCAATTCATCAAAATATGCACAAAATATATCGATTTCTCTGATATCTCTAACTCTGGACGTTTGAGGTCTGTCTTTTTTCGGTATGAGAAAAGGTAACGCAAAAAACCCCAGTATCAAAGAATCTGACGGGAGGATAAACGTCACTTTCTTTGATACTGGGGCTTTTTTGAATCTGGCGAGAGCAGAACCTGTGGAAAACAGGCTCTGCTCTCAGTAACTAATAACTGTTAGAAGAGCATTATCTTTCCTTTGCCAAATAAACAGCTCTTTGCCTGTCAGCTTCCAGATTGATTCAATATAATAATAATCACCGTACATTATGGGGTAGTTATAACTCCGATCGTTGTAAGCCGCACTGCACCGTTCCATTAAACCACATGCTGCAAAAAATTAAAGAACCTTTTCTGAGAATCCACGCAGCAAAAAGACCCAGCAAATACTGGGACTTAATAACAGGGGATGAGAGAATCGAACTCCCGCTAAAAGTTTTGGAGACTTCTGTCATACCATTTGACCAATCCCCTATAGTTCTGATATACCTTCAAAACCGCATACACTTAACATCTATTATCTTACCATATCTTCTTCCCGAACACAACCTTTTTCTGAAATTTCTTTCAGCCAGGTCAAGCCCTCGACCGATTAGTAACAGTCAGCTCCACACCTTGCGGTGCTTCCACCTCTGCCCTATCTACCTCGTCGTCTTCAAGGGGTCTTACTTCTTCTCAGAATGGGATATCTCATCTTGAGGGGGGCTTCACGCTTAGATGCCTTCAGCGTTTATCCCTGCCCGACTTGGCTACCCGGCCGTGAACCTGGCGGTTCAACCGGTACACCAGAGGTCAGTCCATCCCGGTCCTCTCGTACTAAGGACAGCTCCTCTCAAATATCCTTCGCCC
>JALEOU010000071.1 GCA_022766945.1 Fusicatenibacter sp.
TTCATAAGGAGCATTAGCTCAGTCGGTAGAGCACTTGACTTTTAATCAAGTTGTCCGGGGTTCGAATCCCCGATGCTTCATGACTGTATGGGCCGGGAAGCCGCTTTACTATGCGGCTTTCCGGTTTTTATATCAGATCACTTCCGGTATGCGGTTATGACGGAATTGGCAGACGTGCAGGATTTAGGTTCCTGTGCCTTTCGGCGTGTGGGTTCGAGTCCCACTAACCGCAGCAGATAAAATGGAAGACATTTCCCGGCAGGAGACCTGCTGTCAGATTTTACATTCAAAGTTTATCCCAAAATTTCAACAAAAAAAGGAATCGAACGTATGACAAGAGAAAAATATGAATCTCTGTCCTTGAGTGTGCTGAAAGAATTGGCGAAGTCCAGAAAAATGAAGGGTGTTTCCACACTTCGCAAAGAAGCTCTCATCGAACGCATGCTGGAGGAAGACAGTAAGCAAATGCAGTCATCACCGGTGGAAATTACTGGAAACGATGCGATGGAGACGGTCAGTGAGGAAACGGCCAAAAAGGAAAGAACAAAAAACGGAGCGCGGAAATTTCCCGCACAGAAATCTGCTGTTTCAAGATTTGAAAACAGAGAAGTCCAGAAAATGGAAAGTATAAAACCAGAGATGGCAAAGCCAGAAACAACTGCCGACAGAGGAAGTGCGGACGCTGTAAAAGAAGAGGCTGTTACGGTTGATACTGCGAAAAGGGAGCAGCTTTCGGGCGAAGAGAAAAAACCGGAAAGTGCTCCGTTGGACAGCGGGCGGGAAGCCTGCGGGATTCTGGAAGTGATGCCTGACGGATTCGGATTTATTCGATCAGACAATTATATGCCTGGCGAAAATGACGTTTATGTTTCTCCGTCTCAGATCCGTCGCTTTGGGTTAAAAACCGGTGATATCATCAGGGGAAATACCCGGGTGAAATCGCAGAATGAAAAGTTCAGTGCCCTTCTCTATGTCAAATCAGTGAACAACTTTTCCCCGGAATCGATGCAGCGCAGGGGGAATTTTGAAGACATGACGCCTGTCTTTCCGAACGAGAGACTGCGCCTTGAACGGCCGGGAGGAAGTCTTGCGATGCGCATCGTAGATCTGGTAAGTCCGATCGGAAAAGGACAGCGCGGGATGATTGTTTCACCACCCAAAGCCGGAAAAACAACATTGCTCAAGGAGGCTGCAAAATCGATTCTCAAGAACAGCCCGGAGATGCATCTGATTATTCTGCTGATTGATGAGCGTCCGGAGGAAGTTACAGATATCAAGGAAGCAATTCAGGGACCGAATGTGGAAGTGATCTACTCGACGTTTGATGAACTTCCTGAACATCATAAGAGAGTTTCGGAGATGGTAATTGAACGCGCAAAACGTCTGGTGGAACACAAAAAGGATGTTGCGATTTTCATTGACAGTATTACCAGACTGGCAAGAGCCTATAATCTGACGGTTCCGCCAAGCGGACGTACATTATCGGGCGGACTTGATCCTGCTGCGCTTCATATGCCGAAACGTTTTTTTGGCGCTGCAAGAAAAATGAGAGAAGGCGGAAGCCTGACGATTCTGGCAACCGCACTTGTGGATACCGGAAGTAAGATGGACGATGTGGTTTATGAGGAATTCAAGGGCACAGGCAATATGGAACTTGTGTTGGATCGCAAACTGCAGGAAAAACGTGTGTTCCCGGCGATAGACATTGCAAAATCCGGAACCAGGCGGGAAGATCTTCTGCTTAGCGCAGACGAGCAGGAGGCAGTGTACAATATGAGAAAAGCGCTGAATGGATTAAAATCGGACGAGGCGGTAGAGAATATTCTGAATTTGTTTGCGAGAACCAGAAATAACGGCGAACTAGTGCAGGTATTAAAAAAACAAAAAATAGTATAAGACTTGCATTTCCTCAAAAGGTGTGGTATAATCAAAAAGCTGTGCAAGGTTGATTACAACCTGTGAGATGAAATATTCGTTTCTGTTCAGAAACAGATCGTTAATGTCGGGTCAGACCGGTAGGATGAGGATCTGTACCCCCGTGTATTCTGTACGAGAACGAGAAAATAATGTAAAGATAAGAAGAGGTGAATGAAATGAAAGAAGGACTCCATCCGAAATACTATCAGGCAACTGTTACCTGCAACTGTGGCAATACATTCGTAACCGGTTCCACTAAGAAAGAGATCCATGTGGAAATCTGTTCCAAATGCCATCCGTTCTACACCGGACAGCAGAAAGCTACTGCAGCTCGTGGACGTATTGAGAAATTCAACAAGAAATACGGC
Organism: Fusicatenibacter sp.; assembly: GCA_022766945.1. Lineage (GTDB taxonomy): Bacteria > Bacillota > Clostridia > Lachnospirales > Lachnospiraceae > Fusicatenibacter. The sequence continues at coordinate 2,286 of JALEOU010000071.1, forward strand.
ATCAAATAATTTGAATGAAGCAAAAAAGTTTGGGTTGAGGTTGGAAAATCTCAACCCATTTTACGTTATTATGTATGCGGGCAAAAGAACATCGGTCGTTCCGGAGTGATACCGACAAGGAGGATAAGAGAATGAAATCATCAAATATCGGCGGGCAGGCAGTGATGGAAGGAATTATGATGATGAACAAAGACCGTTATTCCGTCGCTGTGAGAAAACCGAATGGAGAAATCGAGGTCAAAGTGGAACCGCACAAACCGTTGACAAAGCATCAGGCGCTGCTGAGCATACCATTTCTGAGGGGCGTGTTCAGCTTTGCCGACTCGTTAATCACAGGAATGCGCTCTCTGATGTATTCCGCTTCCTTCTACGAGGAAGAGGAAGAGACAAATTCCAGAGAAATGACAGAGGAAGAACTGCTGGCAACTCAGGCAAAAAAAGAAAAATCAGATAATCTGATGATGTATGCGACAGTCGTACTGTCTCTGGTTCTGGCGATTGGTATTTTTGTACTGCTCCCTTATTTTCTGGCAGATCTGCTTGGCAGAGCGGGTGTGTCACAAACGATCGTTGCCATTGCAGAAGCCGTGGGAAGAGTGCTTATTTTCCTTCTTTATCTGGCGGCAATTTCACGTATGAAAGATATCCAAAGGGTTTTCATGTACCATGGAGCAGAGCATAAGTGTATCAATTGCATCGAGCACGGTCTGGAACTGAATGTGGAAAATGTGCTCAAAAGTTCCAGGGAGCATAAGCGCTGCGGAACCAGTTTTTTGATGTATGTGATTGTGATCAGTATCATCTTTTTTCTGTTTATCAGAGTGGAATCTCCGGTGCTTCGGATTGTGGTGCGTTTGCTGTTGATTCCTGTGATTGCAGGCGTTGCATATGAAGTGATTCGTCTCGCAGGAAGAAGTGAAAATCGTTTGGTTCGTGCCATCAGCAAACCGGGTCTGCTGCTTCAGCGCATGACAACCAGAGAACCGGATGCTGCAATGGTGGAGGTAGCGATCTCTGCGGTAGAAGCCGTATTTGACTGGAAAGCCTATCTCGAAGAAAATTTCGGGTATAAATATGAAAAAGAGACGGAACAGACAGAGAAAACGACAGAGGAGACGGAAGACAAATGACGGACACCAACAGAAAAACCTTGAAATCCGTATTGGAATCCGGTATTCTGTATTTGCAGGAGTGTGGGATCGATGATGCCACAAGAGATGCCTGGCTGCTCATGGAGCATGTCAGCGGAATCGATCACAGTATTTATTATGCTCACAGCAGTGATGAGATGGATCCGGATCAGTATCGAAAATACAGAGAATTGCTGGAAAAGCGGGGGATGCATATTCCACTTCAGTATCTGACTGGCAAAGCCTGGTTTTATGGGCTTTGTTTTCATGTGAATGAATCTGTGTTGATTCCGAGACAGGACACGGAGATTCTTGTGGAGGAAGCACTCCACCACCTGGAGAATGGCGACCGGGTACTGGATCTGTGTACCGGTTCCGGGTGTATTCTGACTGCGATTTTACATGAAAAGCCAAAATGTACAGGCACAGGGGCAGATATTTCACCGGAAGCACTTCAGATAGCTGAAGAAAATGCAGCATATCTTGGCGAGAGGGTACATTTTGTGCAGAGCGATCTTTTTCTCGCACTGGAAGAGACCTATGATTTGATTGTGTCCAATCCACCTTACATCCGCACTCAGGTAATAAAAGAATTGATGCCGGAAGTGAAGGACTATGAACCGCGTTTGGCCCTTGACGGGAAAGCGGACGGACTGCATTTCTACCGGAGAATTATCGCGGATGCCCATCGGTATCTGAGAGAAGGAGGTTATCTTTGTCTGGAGATTGGATATGATCAGGGGGAAGAAGTCCGAAAGTTGATGAATGCAGCCGGTTATTCGGATGTCATTGTACAGAAAGATTTGGCCGGGCTGGATCGGGTGGTCTCCGGAAGGAGAGCCTAATGAGAGCAGGGAACAGATAAGGAGTAATGCAGATGTTTGATAAACTGGACGATATTCTGATGCGCCTCGAGGAGGTACTAAATCAGCTGAATGAACCGGGAGTAGCTAACGATCCGGCGAAATTCCAGAAGCTGATGAAAGAGCAGGCAGAGCTGCAGCCCATCGCAGATGCATATCAGGAATATAAAAATTGCAGAGAAACCATTGAGGACAGCCTCGCGATGCTGGAGGAAGAATCCGACGAAGAAATGAGAGAGATGCTAAAAGAGGAACTTTCCGATGCAAAGAAGCGGGTGGAAGAATTGGAGCAGGAACTGAAGATTCTGCTGCTTCCGAAGGATCCTAATGATGAGAAAAACGTAATTGTGGAGCTTCGCGCCGGTGCCGGCGGTGATGAGGCGGCTCTGTTTACAGCGGAGATTTACCGGATGTATGTAAAATATGCGGAGAGCAGAGGCTGGAAGACAGAGATGATGAGTGTGGACGAAAACGGAATCGGCGGATTCAAGGATGCCACATTTATGATTAACGGTCAGGGAGCATACTCCCGAATGAAATATGAAAGCGGCACTCATCGGGTACAGCGTGTGCCTGAGACGGAGTCGGGCGGAAGGATTCACACTTCCACTATGACGGTTGCGATTATGCCGGAAGTGGACGATGTGGAGGTGCACATTGATCCCAATGAATATAAATTTGATGTGTTTCGTGCCTCAGGCAACGGCGGACAGTGTGTCAATACGACTGATTCCGCGGTGCGACTGACCCATTTTCCGACAGGAATTGTAATTTCCTGTCAGGATGAAAAATCACAGCTGAAAAATAAGGATAAGGCGTTGAAAATTCTGCGTGCACGTCTCTATGATCTGGAACAGCAGAAACAGCATGATGAACTGGCAGCCCTTCGGAAGAGCCAGGTAGGAACAGGGGATCGTTCCGAGAAAATCCGCACGTATAATTTCCCACAGGGAAGAGTGACGGATCACAGAATTAAGCTGACGCTATATAAACTGGACAATATCATGAACGGAGATCTGGATGAAATTATAGACAGTCTGATTGCAGCAGATCAGGCTGCAAAGCTGAGCAGTATGCAGGAAGAAGAATAAACGGTGACAGGTTCAAAAAAAGGAGAACAGGAGCATGAAAAAGACGACATTGGTGATTATGGCAGCCGGTATCGGAAGCCGTTTTGGAAAAGGAATCAAGCAGCTCGAGCCGGTGGGTCCAAAGGGAGAGATTATGATGGATTATTCCATTCACGACGCGCTGGAAGCCGGTTTTAATAAAGTGGTATTTATTATCCGCAGAGACCTGGAAAAGGATTTCCGGGAGATTATCGGTAATCGAATCAGTGCTCTGACGGAAGTGGAATACGCATTTCAGGAGCTGGATGCACTTCCGGAAGGCTATACAAAACCGGAAGGCCGCACAAAACCATGGGGAACCGGTCAGGCTGTGTTATCCTGTAAGGGAATTGTCAAAGAGCCGTTTGTCGTGATCAATGCAGATGATTATTACGGAAAAGACCCGTTTGTAAAACTGCATGAATATCTGATGGAGGAGCATCCCGTCGGCGATGTGATGCCGATTGGTATGGCAGGGTTTATTCTCAAAAATACGTTAAGTGACAATGGCGGAGTCACCAGGGGGATTTGCATTCTTGACGGGAAAGGCAGCCTGGCAGGCGTAAATGAGACAAAGAATATTATTAAGACAGATGAAGGAGCTGCTGTAGTAACAGAAGAAGGTACAGTCATGCCAGTGGATCCCGCTTCCAATGTGTCGATGAATATGTGGGGACTACAGCCTGAATTTATTGATCTTCTTGAGAGTGGATTTGTGGAATTCCTTTCCAATCAGAAGGAAGGAGATCTGAAAGGTGAATATCTGCTGCCGGTTTATATTAATGAACTTCTCAAGCAGGGAAAAGCACAGGTTCAGGTACTGCCGACAACTGCCGAATGGTTTGGCGTCACCTATCAGGAAGATAAGTCTTCTGTGGTACAGGCATTCAAAAGACTGATTGCCACGGGAGTTTACAGTGAAAAGTTATACGATTGACAAGTGATTTTTCGGGAGGAAGCAGAGCATAAGCCGCCGTCCCGCTCAGGAAGGGAGTAATAAAATGGGTAAATATTTTGGAACAGATGGTTTTCGTGGGGAAGCAAATATTGATCTTACTGTTGAACATGCGTACAAAGTCGGAAGATTCCTTGGCTGGTATTTTGGCAGAGAACATAAAGCGCAGATTGTCATTGGAAAGGATACGAGACGTTCCAGTTATATGTTTGAGTATTCTCTGGTTGCAGGCCTTACAGCTTCCGGAGCGGATGCTTTTCTGCTTCATGTGACAACCACCCCCAGTGTTTCCTATGTTGTGCGTACGGAAAATTTTGACTGTGGAATCATGATTTCTGCCAGCCATAATCCGTTCTATGACAATGGAATTAAGATCATTAACGGTGTCGGACAGAAACTGGAAGCTGAGATTGAGGCTAAGATTGAAGCGTATATTGATGAGGAGGGACCGAAGATTCCGTTTGCCACAAGAGAAGAAATCGGAAGAACTGTGGATTTTGCTGCAGGAAGAAACCGCTACATCGGTCATTTGATTTCGATTCCCACCCGTTCTTTTAAGAATATGAGAGTAGGTCTGGACTGTGCAAACGGCAGCGCATCTTCCATTGCCAAAAGCGTTTTTGATGCGGTAGGAGCCAAAACTTATGTCATCAACAATGAACCGGATGGCACCAATATCAATAACGGATGCGGATCCACTCATATTGAAGCTTTGCAGAAGTTTGTCCGTGAAAAACACCTGGATGTGGGATTTGCCTACGATGGAGATGCAGATCGATGCATCGCGGTGGATGAGATGGGAAATGTGGTTGACGGCGATCTGATTATGTATGTCTGCGGTAAGTACCTGAAAGAAGAAGGCAGACTGAATAATAACACCATCGTTACTACGATTATGTCAAATCTGGGTCTTTACAAGGCGTGTGACCGTGCAGGAATTCGCTATGAGAAAACAGCGGTCGGTGATAAGTATGTCTGTGAGAATATGATGGCAAACGGTCATTCTCTTGGCGGGGAACAATCCGGTCACATTATTTTCAGCAAACATGCTGCTACCGGAGATGGTATTCTGACATCCCTGATGGTGATGGAAGTTCTTATGGAAAGAAAACTTCCGCTGGGAGTCCTCGCGTCTGAGGTGACAATTTATCCGCAGCTTTTGAAAAATATCCGTGTGGAGAACAAAGCGGCAGTGAAAGCAAATCAGACGGTACAGGAAGAAATCGAAAAAGTTGCCAGAGCATTGGGAGATGACGGCAGAATTCTGGTAAGAGAAAGTGGAACAGAACCTGTCATCCGCGTTATGGTAGAAGCAGCAGATGATGCGATCTGTGAAAAATATGTAAACCAGGTGATTGATGTCATGAAGCAGGAAGGGCTGACCATCGCATGAAGAAACCGCGGATCATAATGTTTTGCATGCTCCTTTGCCTGCTGATTGCAGGATGTGAGAACAGGGACTCTGAGCTGTATGAGCAGGGGATGGCTGCACTGGAAAAGGAAGATTACGTGACCTCAATAGCAATGTTTCAGGGTGCAGTGGAAGCAGGAGAGCGCCTTGCGGAAAGCTATCGCGGCAAAGGGATTGCTTATCTGAACAGTGGGGAATACGAGAAGGCGCTGGAAGCTTTTGAAAACAGCCTTTCTTCGATGAAGTATCCGAATGACTCATTTTCCCGCGATGTGAAGCTGTATGAGGTGAAGGCGTGTATGAGTCTTGAGGCCCTGGATCAGGCGATCGGGATCTGTGATGAGATACTTGAGGCAAAGGGAGATGCCGATGCCTTCTTTCTTCGGGGCAGAGCTTATTTCCTGAAAAAAGAATATGACCTGGCAAAGGCAGACTTCGACCAGGCGGTGAATCTGGAAGAGAACTATGCGATGTGTCTGGACATCTATGAACTGTACCAGGAAAGTGCCCTGAAGGCGGATGGGAACAGATACCTGGAGATGGCTGAGAAGATTGTTCCGGAAAATACAGCGGATGAATATGAGCTTGGATGTGTATACTATTATCTGGAAGATGATCAGAAAGCCGCGGAAATGCTGAATCGGGCAGTGGAAGGCGGCAGCGTTGAGGCGTTTATGCTGCTCGGGAGGATTTACCTGGATGATGGACGGACATCGGATGCGAAAGCGCTGTATCAGTCAGGACTTTCCGGGGAAGGATTTGAGGCAGCGGCAAACAATGGGCTTGCACTCTGTGCTTTGTCGGATGGGGATACTTCAGGTGCGCTCACCTATATTGATGAGGGACTTAAAACAGCTGATGAGAATATCAGAGAAGAGCTGCTGTTCAATCAGATTGTTGCCTATGAACAAAACCATGATTTTGCCCAGGCGAAAAACCTGATGAGTGTGTTCCTTAAGAGTTATCCGGAAAATGAGGAGGCAATCAGAGAGAATCAGTTTCTTCAGAGCAGATAAAGTACAGCAGGTGCTGACCAAATTGGGAGAAGAAAGATGAAATTATACGATCTGAAAGAACTGGAAGAACGCGTGATCCTGGTAGGTGTTCAGGAAAATGACGGAATGGATGCCGAGCATTCTCTGGATGAACTTTCCGAGCTTGCACGCACAGCAAAAGCAAGTGTTGTCGGAAGGCTGATTCAGACGAGAGAGGCGATTCATCCGGGCACCTATATCGGAAAAGGAAAAACAGAAGAACTGAAAATCCTTGTGAGAGCTTCTGATGCTACGGGGATTATCTGTGACGACGAGCTTTCCGCCATCCAGATCCGTAATCTTGAGGAGGCACTGGAATGCAAGGTGATGGATCGGACGCTTCTGATTCTGGATATTTTTGCGGCCAGAGCGGTGAGCAGTGAAGGAAAGATCCAGGTGGAACTGGCGCAGCTTCGATACCGTGCATCAAGGCTTTCCGGAATTGGAAATTCGCTGTCCAGACTGGGCGGAGGAATCGGAACGAGAGGTCCCGGAGAGAAAAAGCTGGAAAGTGACCGGCGTCTGATCCGAGCACGGATTACACAGTTAAAAAAGGAACTCGAAGATGTACGTCAGCACCGGGAACTCATAAGAGACGGCAGGAAGAAAAGCCACATACCGACTGCCGCGCTTGTGGGATATACTTCCGCAGGGAAGAGCAGTCTTTTGAATGTGCTGACGGGTTCCGAGATCCTGGCAGATGATATGCTGTTTTCAACACTGGATACGACAACGAGGTCGATGAAGCTTCCGGACGGCCAGGAAATTTTGCTGATTGATACGGTAGGATTTATTCACAAACTGCCGCATCATCTGATTGATGCATTCCGCAGTACGCTGGAGGAGGCACGCTATGCTGATCTGATTCTTCATGTAGTGGATACTTCCAATCCACAGATGGAGCTTCAGATGCAGGTAGTCTATGATACGCTGCGCCAGCTCCAGGTAGAGGAGAAAAAGATTATTACTCTGTTTAACAAGCAGGATAAACTGCCGCAGCGAACGGTGATCAGGGATTTTCATGCGGATTACAGTCTTTCGGTATCAGCGAAAACAGGGGAGGGACTTGAAAAGCTGGGAGACCTGCTGGCAGAACAGCTCAGAGAGGGGAAAATCTATATCGAACGCTGTTATTCCTATGATCGCGCCGGGATAGTATCTGTGATTCGAAATCATGGAATTCTGCTGGAGGAGGAATATCTGCCGGAGGGAATTTCAATCAAAGCGTATGTTCCAAAAGAAATCTATGCGAGAGTGTAGTGGAAATCTGTCATTGCTGTATTTTCAAAAAGCACCATATCTTGTGACGTACAAAAAATAGTTACTAGATATGGTGCTTTTTGCTATTGACGGGGAGGAAAGGCTCTGCTATGATAGGAAACAGACATCGCCGGATGGTATTCCGGTATGAAATATGGATTGGGAGGATCAGGAATGTTTCAGGTAGAAAAAAGAGACGGTGCTATCGCAGAGTTCCGTATGAATAAAATCACAGACGCAATCGGTAAGGCATTTGCAGCGAAAGAAATGCAGTACAGCGATGATATGCTTCAGCTGCTCGCGCTGCGCGTGACGGCCGATTTTCAGCCGAAAATCAGGGATGGTAAAATATCCGTGGAATCTATTCAGGACAGTGTGGAAAATGTGCTGATACAGTGCGGTTACGCGGAGGTTGCCAAAGCCTATATTCTTTACCGTAAGCAGAGAGAAAAAATCAGAAATATGAAGTCTACGATTGTGGATTACAAAGAGATTGTAGACAGCTATGTGAAAGTGGAAGACTGGCGTGTGAAGGAAAACTCTACTGTGACCTATTCTGTCGGAGGACTGATCCTGAGCAATTCCGGGGCGATCACGGCAAATTACTGGCTTTCCGAGATCTATGACGAGGAAATTGCCAATGCGCACAGAAACGCGGATATTCACATTCATGATCTGTCTATGCTGACCGGATATTGCGCAGGATGGTCTTTAAAACAGCTGATCCGCGAGGGACTTGGCGGTATCAATGGAAAAATCACATCATCACCGGCGAGACATTTATCAGTACTTTGCAATCAGATGGTGAATTTTCTTGGTATTATGCAGAATGAATGGGCAGGAGCTCAGGCGTTTTCCTCCTTTGATACGTACCTTGCACCTTTTGTAAAAGCAGATAATCTGTCCTACCGCGAGGTGAAAAAATGTATTGAGGCCTTTGTCTATGGTGTGAATACTCCAAGCCGGTGGGGCAGCCAGGCGCCTTTTTCAAATATCACGCTGGACTGGACAGTACCGGATGATCTGGCAGAGCTTCCGGCCATTGTTGGCGGAAAGGATATGGATTTCAAATACAAAGACTGTAAAAAAGAGATGGATATGATCAATAAAGCCTTTATTGAAACGATGATTGAAGGGGACGCCAACGGACGTGGATTCCAGTATCCGATTCCCACATATTCCATTACTTCAGACTTTGACTGGTCAGATACCGAGAATAACCGTCTTCTCTTTGAGATGACTGCCAAATACGGGACTCCGTATTTTTCAAATTATATCAACAGTGATATGAAGCCAAGTGATGTGCGCTCCATGTGCTGCCGTCTTCGCCTGGATTTAAGAGAACTTCGCAAGAAAACCGGAGGCTTCTTCGGTTCCGGAGAGAGTACCGGTTCGGTAGGAGTTGTCACGATCAATATGCCAAGGATAGCGTATCTGTCCCAGGATGAGCAGGAGTTTTATCGCCGACTGGACCATATGATGGATCTGGCTGCCCGCTCTCTGAAAATCAAGCGTGATGTGATCACACGTTTGCTGAACGAGGGGTTATACCCGTATACGAAACGGTATCTGGGAAGCTTTGACAATCATTTCTCCACGATCGGGCTGATCGGGATGAATGAAGTCGGTCTCAATGCAAAATGGCTCGGAAGAGATATGACAGATCCAAAGACACAGCAGTTTACTAAAGATGTACTGAACCATATGAGAGAAAGACTTTCTGATTATCAGGAAGAGTATGGCGACCTGTACAATCTGGAAGCCACTCCTGCGGAATCCACAACCTACCGTCTTGCGAAACATGATCGGGAGAGATGGCCGGATATCAAGACCGCAGGAAGCAAGGGAGATACGCCATATTATACGAACAGTTCCCATTTGCCGGTGGATTATACGGATGATATCTTCTCTGCACTGGATATCCAGGATGACCTGCAGACGTTGTATACCTCAGGAACTGTCTTTCATGCATTTCTTGGTGAGAAGCTTCCTGACTGGCAGTCGGCTGCATCCCTGGTGCGAAAAATTGCAGAGAATTATAAACTGCCTTACTACACCCTGTCACCCACTTATTCCGTCTGCCCGAACGATGGGTATCTGGCCGGAGAACACTTTACCTGTCCTGTTTGCGGAGGGGAAGCTGAAGTGTACAGCCGCATTACCGGTTATTACCGTCCTGTGAAAAACTGGAACGATGGCAAGCGTCAGGAGTACCAGAACAGAACCGTTTATGATGTGGAGAATTCCAGACTCAACAAAGGACGGATGAAATCAAAAGCAGAGGCAGTAAAAAAGGCGGAGGAGAATGCCGTAAGGATGACAGAGAGAGAAAGTACAGATGGCATGTATCTTTTTACCACCAGTACCTGCCCGAACTGCCGGATCGCCAAAGAAATGCTTGAGGGAGAGCAGTATGAAGTCATCGATGCGGAAAAACGGCCGGATCTGGTGCAGAAGTATGGAATTATGCAGGCACCGACGTTGATTGTCGTCGAGGACGGTGAAACACAGAAATATGTGAATGCTTCGAATATTCAGAGATTTGTCGAGGAAAGAACGATGTAGTTCGCTTTTTATTGCCATCCGCGCGCGATCGCGCTATAATAGGAATAACGGTACCCTCCCCGGGAAACCCGGCGGAGGGTATTGATTCGTGAAGCGGCAGGAAAGAAGCCGAAAGCGAAAATTTACGATAGAAGCGAGGAAAAATATATGGCATACAGCAAAGATACCATCTGTGTTCAGGGTGGATGGCAGCCGGGCAATGGAGAACCGAGAGTGCTGCCGATTTATCAGAGCACTACGTTTAAGTATTCCACCAGTGAAGAGATGGGTAAGTTATTCGATCTCGAGGAAGAAGGTTATTTTTATTCCCGTCTGCAGAATCCGACCTGTGATACCGTTGCACAGAAGATCTGTGATCTTGAGGGCGGCGTGGCAGCGATGCTGACTTCCTCAGGACAGTCCGCAACGATGCTGGCAGTGACTAATATCTGTGAGGCAGGGGATCATGTGATCTGTGCCGCAAAAGTATACGGAGGTACTTCCAATCTGCTGTCTGTCACACTGCGTCGTTTTGGCATTGACACGACGCTGGTGGATCAGGATGCACCGGCAGAGGAGCTGGAGAAAGCGTTCAAACCAAACACAAAAGCTGTGTTTGCGGAAACGATTTCCAACCCGGCAGGTGTTGTGCTTGACATTGAAAAATTTGTAAAATTATCTCATGACCATGGGGTTCCGATGATCTGTGACAATACCTTTGCAACGCCGATCAACTGTCGTCCTTTCGAGTTTGGCGTAGATATTGTAACACACTCCACGACAAAATATATGGATGGACATGCGATGGCGATGGGTGGTGCGATCGTGGATTCCGGTAATTTTGACTGGGATGCTCATTCGGATAAATATCCGGGACTGACGACTCCGGACGATTCTTACCATGGCGTTATTTATACACAGAAGTTCGGAAAGAAAGCTTTTATTACCAAAGCGACCGTACAGCTGATGCGGGATATGGGAGCCTGCCAGTCACCGCAGAATGCGTTTCTGACAAACATTGGTCTTGAAACACTGCATCTTCGGATGGAGCGCCATTGCAGAAATGCGGAAAAGGTAGCCGTATTTTTGAAAAACCATCCGAAAGTTGCCTGGATCGAGTATGCCGGTCTTGCAGACAGCAAATATCATGCGCTGGCAGAAAAGTATATGCCGAATGGCACCTGCGGAGTCCTTTGCTTTGGACCGGTTGGAGGCAGAGAAGGTGCAATGCGTTTCACCAATGGTCTGAAAATGGTGGCAATCGTGACGCATGTGGCAGACGCGCGTTCCTGTGTGCTCCACCCGGCAAGCCATACACATCGTCAGCTGAATGATCAGCAGCTTGTGGAGGCAGGGGTTCTTCCGGATCTGATCCGATTGTCAGTAGGAATCGAGGATGTGGATGACATCATTGCGGATCTGGATCAGGCATTGGCACAGGTGTGATTTGCACAGGAGAAAAGAGACAGGAAAGGTGAATAAAATGACAGCTGAACAGAAACAGAAATTACTTGGAACAGGGGTACAGGCTGTATTGATTACAGATCCTTACAATATGCGTTACTTAAGCGGCTTTCGCGGAGGAGAGGGTATACTGTATATCTCAGAAAAACAGAATGTCCTGATTACGGATTCCCGTTATACCGAAGCCGCAGGTAAGGAAAGCGACTTTACCGTGATTGAGGAGAACCGTGACCACAAAAGATCACAGATCCTCTCTGAGTGTATCAGCCAGGATGGAATCGGAGTTGTTGGATTTGAGGATCTTTCCATGCTTTACTGTGAGTACGCAAGTCTGAAAGCGGCGCTTACCATGGTGGATGAGTGGAAACCCCTTGGCAGAGCGGTAAAGACACTGCGCGCGATCAAGACAGAGGAAGAGCTTTCTTACCTGAGACGTGCGGAGGAGATTGGCGATATTGCATTCACAAAGATTCTTGAAGTCATCCGTCCCGGTATCACAGAGCTGGAAATTGCCGCAGAGCTGGAGTATCAGATGAAAAAGGTCGGAGCAGAGAATCTGGGATTTGAGACAATCGTCGCTTCCGGTATTCATTCCTCCATGCCGCATGCAATTCCGGACACCAAAAAAGTGGAACTTGGTGATTTCGTGACGATGGATTATGGGTGCAAATACCAGGGATACTGTTCCGACATGACCCGTACTATTGTAGTCGGAAAAGCAAACGAGAAGCAAAAGGAAATCTATAACACAGTACTCAAAGCGCAGGTAGCAGCAGAGGAGGCAATCCGCTCCGGTATCGAAGGATGGACGGTAGATAAAGTGGCCAGAGATATCATCGGAGCCGCCGGATACGGTGAGTGCTTCGGTCATGGACTGGGTCATGGCGTCGGCTTGTTTATTCATGAGGAGCCGGGCTTCGGCAAAAATATCCTGGAGCCGAATATCGTCATAACTGTTGAGCCGGGCATTTATGTACCTGGATTTGGCGGTGTGCGAATTGAGGATATGGGTGTAGTACGTGAAGACTGTTTTGAAAGCTTCGCGCACTCTCCGAAAGAACTGATAGAACTGTAAAAGAGAGAGACTCATCCCCGCTGCAGTGTATTTCTGAATATCTGCGGCGGGGATTTTTACTGCTCTGCGATGGATGGCACAGGCGGCAGCGGTGATGAATAGGTGATGATGTAAGAAAATTATTTTTAGGGTTGACAAAAATCAGGAAAGCTCGTATGATGGGGATGTCCGCACTCATTGGACAAATGTTTGCGACAGAAAGAATGTGGATTTGAGCAGGAAAATCAGACGCTGCTCAATACTATTTTTATCATATGGGAGGAAGATGATATGTATTCGTTGGATGAAGTCAGAGCAGTCGATCCTGAGATCGCGGAGCTGATTGTGAAAGAACAGGAGAGACAGAACAGTCATATCGAGTTGATTGCGTCAGAAAACTGGGTATCCAAGGCTGTTATGGCAGCAATGGGAAGCCCGTTGACGAATAAATATGCAGAAGGATATCCTGGAAAGAGATTTTACGGCGGCTGTGGCTGTGTGGACGAAGTGGAGAAGCTGGCGATTGAACGTGCCTGCGAGATTTTTGGATGTACGTATGCCAATGTACAGCCTCATTCAGGAGCGCAGGCAAATATGGCAGTGTTTTTTGCACTGCTCGAGCAGGGAGATACCGTAATGGGTATGAACCTGGCTCATGGCGGTCACCTGACCCATGGAAGCCCGGCTAACTTTTCAGGAACCTACTTTAACATTGTGCCTTACGGTGTCAATGATGAAGGTGTGATTGACTATGAGGAAGTGGAGCGCATTGCCAGAGAGTGCAGACCAAAGCTGATAGTGGCAGGTGCCAGTGCGTATGCGAGAACCATTGATTTCAAACGATTCCGTGAGATCGCAGATGAAGTTGGTGCCTATCTGATGGTAGATATGGCACATATTGCAGGTCTTGTAGCATCCGGGTGCCATCCAAGTCCCATTCCCTACGCGCATGTGACAACGACTACAACACACAAGACTCTGCGGGGACCAAGGGGAGGACTGATTCTCTCCAGCGCAGAATTTGCAAAAGAGCATAAGTTCAACAAGGCAGTGTTCCCCGGCATCCAGGGTGGACCTCTGATGCATGTGATCGCAGCAAAGGCTGTCTGCTTTAAGGAAGTTCTCAGCGATGAGTTCAAGCAGTATGGAAGACAGGTTGTGAGCAATGCACAGGCTCTTTGCAAAGGTTTGATGGATCGGGGTATCAAAATTGTATCCGGAGGGACAGACAATCATCTGATGCTGGTGGATCTGGCATCTATGGGGAAGACCGGAAGGGAAGTGGAATTGCTTCTGGACAATGTGGGTATCACGGCGAATAAAAATACAATTCCCAATGATCCGCAGTCTGCGTTTGTGACCAGCGGTATTCGTCTTGGCACCCCTGCAGTCACAGCCAGAGGTATGGTGGAAGAGGATATGGATGTCATCGCAGAGGCAATCGCCCTGGTACTTGCGGATGCAGAAGCAAACAGTGAAAAAGCGAAAGTATTGATTCAGGGCCTGACCCAAAAATATCCGTTGATGTAATATCTGCCCGGTGTCTGTTTCGTGTGTTACCTGAACAGTAGCTACAAATAAACATGAAAAACCCCGTCTGTCCCTATTGACAGGCGGGATTTTTAATGTTATGGTAACAATAGTTATACGACTGACGGAAGTGGAATTGACCACAGGGAGTATAATATCAGAAGGCCGACCGTCTGGGCAGAAGGAATCATGCTTGGATTGGGAAGTCTTTTTTTGTCCCCGGAAATTAACATCAAAAGGAGAATGTGTCATGAACATGGTATCACTGGAACAGGAATTAAAGGGAAATTCATATCCCGGAAGAGGAATTGTGATCGGAAGATCCAAAGACGGAAAAAGTGCAGTTGCAGGTTATTTTATCATGGGAAGAAGCGAGAACAGCCGTAATCGTGTTTTTGTAGAAGACGGAGAAGGTATCCGCACACAGGCGTTTGATCCGTCAAAGATGGAAGACCCCAGTCTGATTATCTACGCACCGGTGCGTGTTCTCGGAAATAAGACGATCGTAACCAATGGAGATCAGACAGACACGATCTATGAAGGAATGGATAAACAGCTGACTTTTGAGCAGTCTCTGCGTACAAGAGAGTTTGAGCCGGATGCTCCGAATTATACCCCGCGTATTTCCGGAATTATGCATGTAGAAGGTGGAAAATACAGTTATGCAATGTCAATCTTAAAGAGCAATAACGGAAATCCGGAACAGTGCAACCGTTATACTTTTGCATACAATCACTGTGTAGCAGGTGAGGGTCACTTCATTCACACCTATATGCATGATGGAAACCCACTTCCGAGTTTTGAGGGAGAGCCAAAACTGGTGGAAATCCCGGATGACATTGATGCGTTTACCGAACTTCTCTGGAACAGTCTGAACGAGGAGAATAAAGTATCTCTTTTCACACGATACATTGACATCGAAACAGGAACATATGAAACAAGAATTGTAAATAAAAACAAATAAGGGAGCGAAGGATTTAAGATGAAAGAATTGGAATTGAAATATGGATGTAACCCGAATCAGAAACCTTCCAGAATCTATGTGGCGAACGGAGAAGAGCTTCCCATCGAAGTGTTAAGTGGCCGTCCCGGCTATATCAATTTCCTGGATGCTTTTAATGGCTGGCAACTGGTACGGGAACTGAAAGCTGCTACCGGACTTCCGGCAGCTACTTCCTTTAAACATGTTTCCCCGGCAGGCGCTGCAGTTGGCCTTCCTCTGGATGATACCTTAAAGAAAATCTATTGGGTAGACGATATGGGTGAGCTTTCACCGCTGGCGTGCGCCTATGCAAGAGCAAGAGGTGCGGATAGGATGTCTTCTTTTGGTGACTTTATTGCTCTTTCTGATATCTGTGATGTGGATACCGCATCCATCATTAAGAGAGAAGTTTCCGATGGCGTGATTGCACCGGGCTTTACCGATGAGGCACTTGCGATTCTGAAAGCGAAAAAGAACGGAAATTACTGCGTAATCAAAATCGATGAGAATTATCGTCCGGCTCCGATGGAGCACAAAGAAGTATTTGGTATCACCTTTGAACAGGGACGCCAGGAACTCCCCATCGACGATGAACTGCTTGCCAACGTGGTTACAGCAAACAAAGATCTTCCGGAAGATGCCAAAAGAGATCTGAAGGTAGCCCTGATCACGCTGAAATATACCCAGTCCAATTCTGTTTGTTTCGTAAAAGACGGACAGGCAATTGGAGTAGGTGCAGGACAGCAGTCCCGTGTACATTGTACACGTCTGGCAGGTCAGAAAGCAGACAACTGGTTCCTTCGCCAGTGTCCGAAAGTATTGAATCTGCAGTTTGTAGACGGAATCCGTCGTGCAGACCGTGATAATGCCATCGATGTCTATATCGGAGAAGAATACATGGATGTATTGGCTGATGGTGCATGGGAGAAGATCTTTAAGGTAAAACCGGAAGTATTCACAAGAGAGGAAAAACGTGCATGGCTTGATCAGATGACCGGCGTGACATTAGGATCTGATGCGTTCTTCCCGTTCAGTGACAATATTGAGCGTGCACACAAGAGCGGTGTTCAGTACATTGCTGAGCCTGGCGGATCGGTTCGTGACGATGCAGTCATCGAGTGCTGTAACAAATACAATATGGTAATGTCATTTACCGGAATTCGTCTGTTCCATCACTAAAAGATTTTTATGGACAATACAAAAATCAGAAGTTGATTCTATGCGCAGCTTTTTTGTTCTTGCAGGCGGAACAAAAAAGCTGCGTTTTCCGTTGTCATGCATGCGAGAAAACAGAGCAGACATTTTGTATAACTTTTTGGCGCCGGACTCATACTATAGAAAAAAGTGACTCTGAAAATCATGGAGTGAAAAAGGAAGGACAATGAGAAATATTCATTATATACCGGTTACAGGTACCATATTGAATCTGGCGGCAGGAAGTGACTGCTGCAGTCAGATGATGACACTGCGCACGGAGAGTGGAATTGTTAATTTCATTATCGGTCCGGACACCCTGATCATAGATCAGAGACAGCTCCGCCAGGGAATGCGGGTAACGGCATTTTATGATGGCAATATGCCGGTTCCGCTGATCTACCCACCGCAGTATCGCGCCTTAGTAGCTGCAGCTTTGAGACGAGACGAACAGGTTCTGATCAGTTTCTTTGACCGTAATCTTCTCTCTGCAGATCAGTCACTGAAATTAAACATCGGAAGAAACACTCAGATAACAACCGGAAACGGTCAGAGATTCCCATGCAATGTCGGCAACCGGACCTTGTTTGTCTCATATACAGCAACAACCAGAAGTATCCCTCCCCAAACAACCCCGGAAAGAATCGTAGTACTGTGCTAAAGCGAAAAACCTCTGTTCATTTTGGAAAAAGTGTGGTAGAATACCCCATAGGCGTATCATAGGGTACGCTCAAATTTCCATGGAGAGCAAAGGAGGAGTCAATATGCGGTTCATGGAATTTAAAATGGAGCGAAAAGGTCTGCTTGTGGAAGGGCAGGAGGTTCAGGTGACGGAAAGTGCTCTGCCCACTTCCTATTATTATACGATAACGCCCGCTGTGGCCATGAGCAAGAACTATCAGGCGTATGAGCGGCTGAAGTCCAGGACGGGGATCGTAAGAGAAGTGAAGGAGACGCCCAGAGGATTTTATACGGTTGTGGAGTTTGATGAAGATGAGCCAGTCTAAGAAAACAGAGGCATCCTGTGTGGTACATCCGATTTCTCCCGTCTTTGACGAAAATTCCAGAATTTTGATTCTGGGTAGTTTTCCGTCTGTGAAGTCAAGGGAAAGTGGATTTTTCTATGGGCATCCTCAGAATCGTTTCTGGAAGGTACTGTCCCACCTGACGGAAGAGAAACTGCCGGTAACGATCGAGGAGAAAAAAGAGTTTCTTCTGCGTAATCGAATTGCCCTTTGGGATGTGATCGCTTCCTGTACTATTATCGGATCCAGCGATTCCAGCATTCGGGATGTTGTGCCCAATGATTTGTCTGTCATCTTGGCCGGTGCCAGGATTTCACAGATCTTCTGTAATGGGAATACGTCTTATCAGCTTTATGTGAAATATTTGCAGAAAGAAACAAATCGTACAGCCGTCAGGCTGCCGTCCACCAGTCCTGCAAATGCAGCCTGGCAGATGGAGCGATTGTGTAACTCGTGGAAAGAGTGTTTGTCATTTTGCAGGGAGTAATGCCAATGAAAGAATATGAGGCAGTTTGGGAGATTTTTAATCAATGTGCGAATAATCAGATGCGGGATGTTTTCATTGATGAGATCAGCATTGAGGATCCGGAAGAATTTGTGAAACAGAAATTCAAAGACAGGGATTTTCAATATGAGAAAACAGTCCATGAGGATGGCACCGTTATTTTTGATATTGTAACTTCGGGAATCCGGCAGAGATATACATTTACTGAAATATAAAGGGCAAAGGAACCAGGAATAACATGAACGAGGAAAAACACGTACATGTACTCGAGGACGGTACCGTGGTGGAGCATACCCATGACCATGTACACGGAGAACATCCACACAGTCATCCGCACAAAAATACGAAAGCCGTGCTGAATCGTATTTCCCGTGCCATTGGCCATCTGGAGTCCATTAAGCGTATGGTAGAAGAAGGAAGAGACTGCACAGAGGTATTGGTACAGCTCTCAGCAGTGAAGGCTGCAATCAACAATACAGGAAAGATTATTCTGGAAGACCATATCGAGAATTGTATTGTGGATGCGATAGAGCACGGGGACAAAAAAGCGATTGAGGAGTTAAATCATGCCATCGACCGCTTTATGAAATAAAACAGGAAAAGAGGAAAAGAAATGGCAAAAGAATGCAGTAATACGGGATGTTCCAAAGAAAGCTGTGAGGGATGTCCAAGCAGAGAGAAACAGGGAAAGCCGGATTTTCATGTGGATTTGAATCCGGATTCATCCATTGCGCATGTGATCGGTATCGTCAGCGGAAAGGGCGGCGTGGGTAAATCCATGGTGACTGCTTCTCTGGCGAATCAGAAAGCGAAAGAGGGATTTCGTGTGGGAATTCTCGATGCAGATATTACCGGTCCATCTATTCCCAAAATGTATGGGCTGAAAGGACCTGCAAATGTAGATGACCGCGGAGTATATCCCATGGAGACAGAAAACGGTATCAAAGTGATGTCAATCAATCTTTTGCTTCCGGGGGAAGAGGAACCTGTGATCTGGAGAGGACCAATTATCGCGAATACGGCAAAACAGTTCTGGACGGATGTAGTCTGGGGAGAACTGGATTATCTCTTTGTCGATATGCCTCCGGGAACCGGCGATGTGCCGCTGACTATTTTCCAGTCGCTGCCGGTGGATGGCGTGGTGATCGTATCGTCTCCGCAGGATCTGGTGCGGATGATTGTCATGAAAGCATACAAGATGGCTCAGATGATGAATATTCCGGTGCTGGGAATTGTAGAGAATTACAGTTATCTGGTATGTCCGGACTGCGGAAAGAAACTTTCCGTTTTTGGAGAGAGTCATATCGATGAGATTGCGGCAGAGCTTGGTGTGCCGGTTCTGGGGAAAATGCCGATTCATCCGGAGTATGCAGCACTTGTGGATCAGGGAAAATTCGCACAGGTGGAAAATGAGGATATCGCCAAAATCGATCTTTGATATATGGGACAAAACAGCCCTTCGCTCATGTTATAACGCGGTGAATTGGAAAATTATAAAAAATAAATTTGTGAAAATCAGTGATTTACACAAAAAATGCACATGTCATGAGATCGATTCCAGAAACTGGAAAAAAAAGGACAAAAAAAAGTCGAAAATGCAAGTTGATTGTCAAAACTTGCATAAAAATAGGTAAAACGCAGTTAATTTATCGAAAAAACAAAAGGATTGACATTTTGCCGTCAAAAGTTTATATTGGATACTGTCGAAAGGTAAAATAATCAACAGCATATATTCTTTTGAGAGGTGGACAATATGTTGAAAAGCGTAGTAAGATTCAATGATACAGAGGAAGTACAGGAGTTCGTGAAAGAAGCATCCAAATGTGATTTTGATATCGATATTTATTATAATCGTGTCATCATCGATGCAAAATCAATCCTGGGTGTAATGAGTATGGATCTGACACGTGATCTCACTGTGCAGTGTTACGGCGAGAGTCCGGCATTCAACAAGACTCTGAAAAAGTTTGCTGTAGCATAAAGAAAATATGATGGAAAAGGAGACTGTTGCGGCAGTCTCCTTTTTTTTGTATACTGATACCAGAAAGAAAGAGTAAGGAGTCCTTGGACATGGATGAGAAAAAAGTAATACGGATATCGGTGCGGAATCTGGTGGAATTTTTGCTGCGCAGCGGTGATATCGACAGACGTACCGGAGGTTTTACTGACAGGGATGCCATGCAGGCCGGTACGCGCCAGCATCAGAAAATCCAGAAGAAGATGGGCTCCGCCTATCAGGCTGAGGTACCCCTTTTGTTTGAGCGGGAATATGACCATTTTGTGCTGAAAATTGAGGGAAGAGCAGACGGGATTCTGACTGATGAAGAGGGTGTTTTGATTGACGAAATCAAAGGCACCTATCGGGAACTGGAAAAAATGGAGGAGCCGGTGATGGTTCATCTGGCGCAGGCGAAATGTTATGCCTATATTTACGGGAGCCAGAATCAACTGACGCAGATAGGGATTCTGATGACGTACTGCCTGCTGGAATCCGACGAAGAGCGCTTCCGTCAGCCATTGACAAAGGAAGAAGTTTTACCGTCTTCTTCGAATTGGAGAATCCGGCATTTCCGGATGCAGTATCAAATAGAAGAGCTTACGCAGTGGTTCGAGGGGCTGCTGGAGCAGTATTATCAATGGGCAGAGTTTCAGTTTCAGTGGCAGAAAAAACGGGATGAATCCATGCAGGGACTGGAATTCCCTTTTCCTTATCGAAGCGGGCAGAGAGATCTGGTGACGAGTGTCTATCGAACGATTCTGAGAAAAAAAGAACTGTTTGTTCAGGCACCTACGGGTGTGGGAAAAACGATGTCAACGGTGTTTCCTGCGATCCGTGCCATCGGGGAAGGGTATGGAGAGCGCCTGTTTTATCTGACAGCAAAGACGATAACACGAACTGTGGCAGAGGAGGCAATTTCCATACTGAAAAGCAAAGGGCTTTTCTTTAAAGCAATTACTTTGACTGCCAGAGAAAAAATGTGTGTTCTGGAGGAACCGGAGTGTGATCCGATTCACTGTCCCAGGGCCAGAGGCCATTATGACCGGATCAATGATGCGGTTTTTGAGATCCTTACGGAGGGAAGCGAATATGATCGGGAGGCCATCCTGGATCATGCGGAGAAATGGCAGGTTTGCCCTCATGAACTGCAGTTTGATATTGCCTCGTGGGTGGACGGGATAATCTGTGATTACAACTATGCATTTGATCCAACTGCAAAACTGAAACGGTTCTTTGGAGAAGGAACGAAAGGAGACTATATTTTTCTGATTGATGAGGCACATAATCTGGTGGATCGGGGGAGAGAAATGTTCAGCGCTTCTCTGGTAAAGGAAGATATTATGGAAATCCGCCGTGCACTTCGGCCTTACTCACCCGGAAAAAAACTGGAAAAAGCTCTGAACCGCTGTAATCACCAGATGCTTGTGTACAAAAGAGAGTGTGAAAACTGTACGGAACTGGAAAGTGTCTCGTCTTTTGTATTGATGCTGAATAGTCTGTTGGAAGAACTGGAGAAATATATGGAAAGTCATACCGGCAGTCAGATCGGAAAGCAGTTGCTGGATTTTTATTTTCAGTTGCAGAACTTTGTCAGTATCTACGAATTGTTGGATGAGAACTATCTGATTTATACCAGTTATCTGGAAAATGGTGATTTTGTACTTCGTCTGTTTTGTGTGAATCCGGCGTCCAATCTGCAGAAATGTATTAACCAGGGACGTGCTGCAGTCTTTTTCTCTGCCACACTGCTGCCCATACAGTATTATAAGAAGATGTTCAGTACCAATAAGGACGATTATGCGATCTATGTTGATTCACCCTTTGCAAAGGAGAACCGGACTCTTTTGATCGGCAGGGAAGTCAGTACAAAATATACCCGCCGTAATTTGGACGAGTACGACAAGATTGCATTTTATATCTATGCAGTGACCAGTGCCCGAAAGGGGAATTACATGGTGTTTTTTCCCTCCTATCGCCTGCTGCAGGATGTTTACGGGGTGTTTGAAAAAAAGTATCAGACAGAGGATATGAGATGTCTGCTTCAGGAAACTGCCATGAAAGAACGGGAAAGAGAAGCGTTTTTGCTCTCCTTCGCGGAAGAAAACGATCACACACTGGTTGGCTTTTGTATCATGGGCGGTATTTTCTCAGAAGGAATCGATCTGGACGGTGAGAAACTGATTGGAGCGATTGTAGTGGGAACAGGAATACCGCAGGTGGGTCCGGAACGGGAGCTATTAAAACAGTACTATGACAGGCATGAAGAAAATGGGTTTGATTACGCTTATCGTTATCCGGGGATGAATAAAGTGCTCCAGGCCGCAGGGCGAGTCATTCGAACTACCACAGATCGCGGAGTCATTCTGTTGCTGGATCAGCGCTTTTTAAACGCGGAATATCGTCAGCTGTTTCCACGGGAATGGTCGGACTACAGAATCAGCAGCAGGGAAACAGTGAAAGAAGAAATTGGAGAATTCTGGCGGTATCAGGATTCCAGGAGCTGATCCCAAATACAGCACTATTTGGAATGAAAGGAAGATCTGCGGTATTCACTGGGAGAGCAGCCCATCTGTTTTCGGAATATTTTGGCAAAGTAGGCAGGGCTGGAAAAGCCGGTCTGCTCTGCGATCGCAGTAATACTGCCTGTGCCGTCCAGAAGCAAAGGCAGACTCTTTTCGATACGGTAGTTCAGAAGATAATCGAAAAGAGATTCATTCATACACTTTTTAAAAAAACGACAGCATTCACTTTTGCAGATATTGATCTGATTGGACAAATCTTCCAGTGTGATATGATCCATGTAATGTTTGTGGATATAATCCAGCAGAATCCGGAGCCGTTCCACATCTCTTGCGGCTGCAGTGTTTTCTTCCTGGTCTGACCAGGAGGCATGACGGTAAATCTGGATCCAGATCGAGAGCAGAAGAGACTGAATTTCCATCTCGTAAGTTGCCGTCTTTTGACGGGAAAGCTCGTAGATACGCTGCATCGCATCGGTAACGGATTTCTGGTCCTCATCGGACGGCGAAAAGAATTCTGAGGCCAGCTGTATATCTGTCAGAATCGGTTCCACAAATTTGGTCTGAATGATACTGTTGGAAAAACCATACAGCAGCCTTGGAGCAAAGGTAGTGGAAAGATAATGGCAGTCTCTGCCTTCATACATATGTCCTGTATGTAATGCATTGGAATTGCAGAACAGACCATCCCCCTGATGCAAATGATACGTCTTGCTGTTTACCTGGTAAATAATTTCTCCTTCCAGAATGAGCGTCAGCTCGATTTCGGGATGCCAGTGCCAGGAAAAAGAACCTCTTTCATATTGAGACAGGACCTCATAACTTACATTTACCGGAAATTCATAACAACCGTGTGATTTCAGTTCGCGGTTTTCTTCATCCAGACGCAGCTGCATTTTCTTTTCCTCCTCCTGTTTTTCTTAAAAGGCATGCAGACTTTTTTGTTACGCTTATGGAATAAGCATATCACGTAAAAGGTCTGCTGGCAAGATCTCAATATTGTTATCAATGTCCCCAATATTATTGTTGCGGAAACGAAAAACGCTCACTATAATTATAATTACAGAAAACGAAAGTTCCCAGGAAAGGGACAAAAAGGAGATTGCGTATGAAGAATCAGGTGTTGGAGTGTTTCAAAAAACTGTTTGGAGGCGAGGGTGAGATTCGCACCTATTTTGCGCCCGGACGTGTCAATCTGATCGGTGAGCATACCGATTACAATGGCGGTCACGTATTTCCCTGTGCACTGACTATCGGAACCTATATGGCAGCCAGGAAGAGAGACGACAGAAAACTTCGTTTCTATTCTATGAACTTTGAGAAGCTTGGTGTGGTGGAGTCCTCTCTGGATCAGTTCCTGATGGGAGCAGAGAAAAACTGGACAGCTTATCCAAAGGGAATGATGTGGGCGTTCGGACAGAAGGGATTCCCGGTTGAGCAGGGATTTGATCTTGTTCTTTATGGAAATATTCCAAACGGATCGGGACTGTCCTCATCAGCTTCTGTCGAGGTGGTTACCGGCGTGATGTTAAAAGACATGTTTGGATATGATTCGATCACAATGACAGATATCGCACTTTTCGGACAGTATTCCGAAAATCATTACAACGGAGTGAATTGCGGAATCATGGATCAGTTCGCCATCGCCATGGGCAAAAAAGATTGTGCGATTTTCCTGGATACCAGTGATCTTTCCTATGAGTATGCACCGGTGAAACTTGAGGGCGCCAGAATTGTGATTTCCTGCAGCAATAAAAAGAGAGGCCTTGGAGATTCCAAATACAATGAACGCCGCAGCGAATGTGAAATGGCACTTGCTGAAATTCAGAAGGTGAAAGAGGTGAAAAGCCTTGGAGAGCTGACAGAGGAAGAGTTCGAGCAGGTTAAGGATGCCATCAAGAGTCCGATCCGTCAGAAACGTGCAAAACATGCTGTATATGAGAATCAGAGAACAGTAAAGGCAGTCACCGCTCTGAAGGCAAATGATATCGCACTTTTCGGAGAACTCATGAATGCTTCTCACGTATCGCTCCGTGATGACTATGAGGTAACCGGAAAAGAACTGGATACTCTGGTGGAAGAGGCATGGAAATGCCCGGGCGTGATTGGATCACGTATGACAGGTGCAGGATTCGGAGGATGTACGGTCAGCATTGTACGGACAGAGAATATCGATCATTTTATTGAAGCGGTAGGAAGTGCATACAAAGAAAAGATCGGTTACGCTGCAGATTTCTATGTGGTTGATGTCGGCGACGGAGCAGGTATTCTGGCATAAGATACAGCTCATCCACACAGCAATAAGGAGGAAATCCAATGATTTATAACAGTATTGCAAAACTGGCAAAGTATGGGGAGGATGCAGGACTGATCTGCGGACTTGACCGGATTTATGCCATTAACCGTATTCTGGAAGTACTGAAACTCTCAGACTATGAGGAGCCTGCGCAGCTGGAAGGACCGATGGATCTGGAATCCATCCTTGGTGAGCTTCTTGATTATGCTGCAGAGAACGGACTGCTGGAGAATAACAGTGTCGTATACCGGGATTTGTTTGATACGAAACTGATGGATTGCCTGATGCCCCGACCAGGTGAAGTGGTTGATCGATTTGAGAAACTTTATGAGGAGAGCCCGGAGAAGGCAACAGATTATTTCTATAAACTCAGTCAGGATTCGGATTATATCCGTCGTTACCGGATCAAGAAGGATATTCGGTGGAGCGTACCGAGCGCTTACGGTGATATTGATGTTTCCATCAATCTGTCCAAGCCGGAAAAAGATCCCAAAGCTATCGCGGCTGCAAAACTTGCAAAGCAGAGCGGCTATCCCAAATGTCTGCTGTGCAAGGAAAATGTCGGCTATGCCGGCAGAGTGAATCATCCGGCCAGAGAAAACCATCGTATTATTCCGCTTACCATCAATGGGACGCAGTGGGGATTTCAGTATTCGCCTTATGTGTATTACAATGAACACTGTATCGTGTTTAATTATAAGCATATTCCAATGAAAATTGAACGGGCTACGTTTGTCAAGCTGTTTGACTTTATCAAGCTGTTCCCACATTATTTTATCGGATCCAATGCAGATCTTCCGATTGTTGGCGGATCCATTCTGAGCCATGATCATTATCAGGGTGGTCATTACACTTTTGCCATGGCGAAAGCACCGATTGAGCAGCACTTTACCATTCCGGGCTATGAGGATGTGGAGACCGGAATCGTCAAATGGCCGTTATCTGTGATTCGTGTCCGTCACAAGGACGAACAGCGGCTGATTGACCTGGCAGAGCATATTCTGAACTGCTGGAGAGAATATACGGATGAAGATGCCTTTATCTTTGCGTATACAGATGGGGAACCCCATAACACCATTACTCCGATTGCCCGTAAGGTGGGAGAAACCTTCGAACTGGATCTGGCGCTGAGAAATAATATTACGACAGAGGAGTGTCCGCTGGGCGTATACCATCCTCATGCTCAGTACCATCATATCAAAAAGGAAAACATTGGCCTGATCGAGGTCATGGGTCTTGCAATTCTGCCGGCGCGTCTGAAAGAAGAACTGGAACTTCTCGCTGAGTATTTGCTGGAAGGAAAAGATATTCGTGCAAATGAAATGTTAAATAAACATGCCGACTGGGTGGAAGAGTTCCTTCCGCGTCATCCGGAACTGAATCGGGATAATGTGATGGATATCCTGAAAGAAGAAACAGGAAGAGTCTTCGTCGGAGTGCTGGAAGATGCGGGTGTCTACAAATGTGATGAAAAGGGACGCATGGCATTTGCAAAATTTATGAAAACGTTGTAGAATGAAACAGACTTCACACAAAATGGACAGATCTGCTGGAGCAGATATCAATCATGGGAGGAAACCGATTATGAGAATCTTGGTAACTGGAGGAGCAGGCTATATTGGAAGCCATACCTGCGTGGAACTGTTGAATGAAGGCTATGAAGTTGTGGTTATGGACAATCTCTATAATTCCAGCGAAAAAGCACTTGAAAGGGTAGAGCAGATCACAGGAAAAAAACTGACTTTCTATAAAACGGATATGCTGGACCGGGAAGGTGTAAAGGAAATTTTCGACAAAGAACAGATCGATGCAGTGATCCATTTTGCAGGTCTGAAAGCAGTTGGAGAATCTGTTCGCAAACCGATCGAATACTATCACAACAATATGACAGGAACTTTGATTCTTTGCGATGAGATGAGAAATCATGGAGTAAAGAATATCATCTTTAGTTCTTCCGCTACAGTCTACGGAGATCCGGCACAGATTCCGATCACGGAGGAATGCCCGAAGGGAACTCCAACCAACCCCTATGGCTGGACCAAGAGCATGCTGGAGCAGGTGCTTACAGATATCCATACTGCAGATCCAGAATGGAATGTGATCCTGCTTCGCTATTTCAACCCGATCGGAGCACATAAGAGCGGACTGATCGGAGAAGATCCGAAAGGAATCCCAAACAATCTGCTTCCTTATGTGGCACAGGTAGCAATCGGTAAGCTGGAATGCATCGGTGTATTTGGTGATGATTATGACACACCGGACGGAACCGGAGTGCGTGATTATATTCACGTTGTGGATCTTGCAAGAGGCCATGTAAAGGCGATTCAGAAACTGGCGGAAAATGCGGGTGTTTCCATTTACAATCTGGGAACCGGAAACGGCTACAGTGTACTGGATGTGATCCATGCTTTTGAAAAAGCCTGCGGCCATCCGCTGAAGTATGTGATCAAGGATCGGCGTCCGGGTGACATTGCAACCTGCTATTCCAAATGCGACAAAGCAAAAGCAGAACTTGGCTGGGAAGCTGAGTACGGAATCGAAGAAATGTGTGCAGATTCCTGGAACTGGCAGCAGAATAATCCAAACGGCTATAACGACTGATGAAAATAAGATGTTCCGCATCCTGTATGGAAGCGGGGCATCTTTTTTCGAGTGCGTGTTCACGCATTTTTCATAAACTGCGGCTTGCGAAATACTATTGAATCCTATATAATGTAAGAGTTGGAAGAGACGAACAAAAAACGTCCATCCGGCTTGAACAAGGAGGATAGAAATGGATTATAAGCCAAACAATCAGAACCAGGAACCACAGAATGGTTCCGGTGGAAATGGGCCAAAAAACAAACAGACACTTTTACTTATCCTGATCTGTCTGCTGGTCGGTCTGATGTTCATGGGGCTGCTGAATAACGCTTTGGGAGGAGTTTCTTCCGAGAATATCAGTTACAATGAATTTATGGATCTGGTGAAAGCAGGCAAGGTGGAAGAAGTTGTTCTGCAGTCAGGAAATCTGACAGTTACACCAAAGGAACAGAATGAACCAGGTGTCATCAGAACATATCAGCTGACCCTTATGGGAGATGAGCAGGAACTGGTTGATCTGCTCAGTGAAAACGGAGTAAAATTTCATAAAGAACCACCGGATTCCACAGGCTCCATCTTGTATGCTATCCTGACGGTGCTTCTGCCGATTGTGCTGCTGGTGGGAGCGATGGTATGGCTGATGCGGAGCATGAATAAAGGCGGAGGAGTGATGGGCGTAGGCAAGAGCAAAGCGAAGACCTACGTACAGAAGGAGACAGGGGTGACCTTCCGTGATGTGGCAGGTCAGGATGAAGCCAAAGAGTCTCTTCAGGAGGTTGTGGACTTCCTTCATAATCCAGGAAAATATACGACCATCGGCGCGAAACTTCCGAAAGGAGCGCTTCTTGTAGGACCTCCCGGAACCGGAAAGACGCTGCTCGCCAAGGCTGTGGCCGGGGAAGCGCATGTACCGTTCTTTTCCCTTTCCGCATCGGAATTTGTAGAGATGTTTGTCGGTGTTGGTGCTTCGCGTGTTCGTGATTTGTTTGAGGAGGCAAAAAAGAATGCCCCCTGTATTATCTTTATTGATGAGATTGATGCGATTGGTAAGACGAGGGATTCCAATTTCAGCGGAAATGATGAAAGAGAACAGACTCTGAATCAGCTGCTGGCTGAGATGGATGGTTTTGATACTTCCAAGGGAGTTCTGATTCTTGCTGCGACCAACCGTCCGGAGATTCTTGATCCGGCGTTGCTCCGTCCGGGACGCTTTGACCGGCGGATCATTGTAGAGCGTCCGGATCTAAAAGGCCGTGTAGAGATACTGAAGGTACATGCAAAGAATGTCTCCCTGGATGAAACGGTTGATCTGGATGGAATTGCGCTTGCTACCTCAGGAGCTGTCGGTTCCGATCTGGCAAATATGATCAATGAAGCAGCGATTCTGGCAGTGAAAAACGGAAGAAAGGCTGTATCCCAGAAGGATCTTCTGGAAGCTGTGGAAGTGGTACTCGTCGGAAAAGAAAAGAAAGACCGCATTCTCAGCCAGGAGGAACGGCGGATTGTGTCCTATCATGAAGTAGGTCATGCGCTGGTAACTGCCCTTCAAAAGGATTCGGAACCGGTACAGAAGATTACGATTGTGCCGCGTACGATGGGAGCACTTGGTTATGTGATGCAGGTTCCGGAGGAAGAGAAGTTTTTGAACACCAAGACGGAGCTGGATGCAATGATTGTGGAATGCCTGGCAGGCCGGGCTGCCGAAGAGCTGGTGTTTGGAAATGTCACTACCGGTGCATCCAATGATATTGAGAAAGCAACGAAGATTGTACGTGCGATGATTACACAGTATGGCATGTCAGAAAAATTCGGTCTTATGGGACTTGCCACCCAGGAGAACAAATATCTGGATGGAAGGATGGTTCTGAACTGCGGGGATGCAACCGCTACCGAGATTGATCATGAAGTGATGCGTGTCCTGAAAGAAGCTTATGAAACTGCAAAAGAACTTCTCGCAAAGAACAGAGATGCCATGGATCGCATTGCAGCTTATTTGATTCAGAAAGAGACCATCACCGGCAAAGAGTTCATGGAGATTTATCATCAGGTCCTGCAGGAGCGAACTGCGGGTACAGCAGGTGAACCTGCAGAAGTATTAGCATAGGCAAGGTAATTGTTCATAACCAGCCAGGAAACAAGTTAAGAATACACACCCGACGGAAAGGCGGATTAGAGAAAGAATCTGCTGCCGTTGGGTGTTTTTTGGAGATGGAACAATGGCATTTGATATTCAGGAAGAACTGAAAAAATTGCCGGGTAAGCCCGGCGTGTATCTGATGCATGATGCTGAGGATACCATTATCTATGTGGGCAAAGCAATTTCACTGAAAAATCGGGTTCGGCAATATTTTCAGACAAGCAGAAACAAAGGACCCAAGATCGAGCAGATGGTGACCCAGATTGCACGTTTTGAATATATTGTGACAGATTCGGAGCTGGAAGCTCTGGTGCTCGAGTGTAATCTGATTAAAGAACACCGTCCGAAGTACAATACCATGCTGAAGGACGACAAGGCATATCCCTATATCCGGGTGACCATTCAGGAGGATTTCCCCCGGATTCTGTTTGCCCACCAGATGAAGAAAGATAAATCCAAATACTTCGGACCGTACACCAGCGGCGGTGCCGTGAAAGATACGATCGAGCTGTTGCGGAAACTATACTGTATTCGTTCCTGCAACAGAAATCTGCCGCGGGATATTGGGAAAGAACGACCGTGTCTGTATTATCATATTCACCAGTGCAAAGCTCCCTGCCAGGGATATGTCTCGAAAGAGGAATATGCAGAACAAATCAGGAATGCCATAAGCTTCCTGAACGGGAATTACAGCGGAATAATAAAGGAACTGGAACAGAAAATGACCGCGGCTGCAGAAGAACTGCGCTATGAGGAAGCGAAGGAATACCGGGATCTGATGGAAAGTGTGAGAAGAATCGGAGAGCGCCAGAAGATTACAAACAGCGATGGTGAGGATAAGGATGTGATCGCTTTGGCTATGGACAAAGAGGATGCTGTGGCACAGATTTTCTTTGTGCGCGGCGGAAAGCTCATTGGAAGGGAACACTATTATGTACGGGTGGCGGAAGAGGAGCGAAAAGATCAGGTTTTGCAGACGTTTATCAAGCAGTTTTATTCCGGCACACCCATGATACCAAAAGAGATCATGATATCGGAAGAAATTGAAGAACAGGAATTAATCGAAGCTTATCTGTCTGGAAAACGTGGACAGAAAGTTCATATTCGTGTGCCGAAAAAAGGTGCCAAAGAGAAGCTGGTGGAACTGGCGGAAAAAAATGCGCAGATTGTGCTGGATCAGGATCGGGAACGGATCAAACGGGAAGAGGGACGAACCATCGGGGCTGTAAAAGAGATTGCCGGATGGCTGAATCTGTCTGTCCTGGATCGGATGGAAGCCTACGATATCTCAAATATCAGCGGGTTTCAGTCGGTTGGTTCTATGATTGTCTATGAAAAAGGAAAGCCCAAAAGGGCAGATTATCGTAAATTCCGAATTAAGTCGGTAGAAGGGCCGAATGATTATGCCAGTATGAAGGAGGTTCTGGAACGCCGCTTCCGCCGTGGAGTTTCACAGGATTGTGGATTTGACAAGCTTCCGGATCTGATTTTGATGGATGGAGGAAAAGGACAGGTTCATATTGCAGAAGAAGTGCTTGAGGAGATGAATCTCGCGATTCCGATCTGCGGAATGGTAAAGGATGATAAACATCGAACGCGGGGCCTTTATTATAACAATGCAGAAATTTCAATTGACCGGAACAGTGAGGGGTTTAAGCTGATCACGCGAATTCAGGATGAAGCGCATCGCTTTGCCATTGAGTATCATCGCTTACTGCGAAGCAAAGGACAGGTACACTCGATTCTTGATGATATCCCCGGGGTAGGACCGACAAGGAGAAAAGAACTGATGAAGCATTTTCAGAGTCTGGAAGAGCTGCGCAGTGCCACGGAAGAAGAAATCGGACAGCTTCCCTCCATGAATCAGAGAGCCGCCCATCAGATTTATGAATTTTTCCATGCCACTCCACAGGGAGAAATAAAAAATGAGACATAATCAGTAATACAATTCAGTGCAATTTGTTGAAAGATTGAAAATACAGATTGAATCGTTTATTTTGATGTGCTAAAATGTGAAAAGAGGCTGACACGACAGAGTCTGGAGGATAACAAATTATGAAAGCAATTGAATTGACAAAATTGGTGGAAGAGCTGGATCTGCGCAATCTGACACCGGAAGTGGATATGTCAGAACTGGTGATCACGACACCTGAGATCAATCGGCCCGCATTGCAGCTGACAGGTTATTATGAGCATTTTGCTAATGAACGAGTGCAGATTATAGGATATGTGGAATTTTCCTATCTGCAGCATCTGGATGAAGAGGAACGGGTGAGGGCATTTGAGGATTTCCTTGGACGTGATATTCCCTGTGTTATTTTCACAACGAGTATGATTCCCGGACCGGAGATTCTGGATCTGTGCAATAAGTACCAGGTGCCGGCATTTGTTGTGGACAAGTCCACATCCTTTTTTATGTCGGAGATCATTCGCTGGCTGAATGTACAGCTTGCGCCTATGGTTTCGATCCACGGCGTTCTGGTGGATGTATTTGGTGAAGGTGTCCTGATTATGGGCGAGAGCGGCATCGGTAAGAGTGAGGCGGCGCTGGAACTGATCAAGAGAGGGCATCGTCTTGTCAGTGATGATGTCGTTGAAATCAGCCGGGTCAGTGATGTGACACTGGTAGGTACTGCACCGGATATTACACGTCATTTTATAGAACTTCGTGGAATCGGTATCATTGATGTGAAAACTTTGTTTGGTGTTGAGAGTGTCAAGAATACACAGTCCATCGATCTGGTAATTAAACTGGAAGAGTGGAATAAAGATAAAGAATATGACCGTCTGGGTTTGGAGGAAGAGTACATCGAGTTTCTGGGCAACAAAGTTGTCTGCCATTCTCTGCCGATTCGTCCTGGCCGTAATCTGGCAATCATCGTGGAAACAGCAGCGGTGAACCACAGGCAGAAAAAGATGGGTTATAATGCGGCTCAGGAGCTGTATAAACGGGTTCAGGCGAACCTGATTAAGAAAAGGGAGGACAGATAGAAATGGGAAAGTATGTATTTGGTATTGATGTTGGAGGTACAACAATCAAATGCGGTCTGTTTCAGACAGACGGAACTTTACTGGAGAAATGGGAGATTCCAACCCGCACAGAGAACAGCGGCGAGGCGATTCTGCCGGATATCGCAGAGAGTGTAAAAGCGAAAATTTCTGAGAGAGGGCTCAATAAAGATGAGATCGTAGGTGTTGGTATTGACGTTCCGGGTCCTGTGAATGAGAAAGGAGAACTTTCCGTCGCAGTAAATCTGAATTGGGGTTACAAGGATATTGTTGGAGAACTCTCCGGTCATCTGGATGGAATGAAAGTCAAAGCTGCCAATGATGCAAACGCTGCAGCTCTTGGAGAGATGTGGGCCGGCGGCGGAAAAGGAACGAAGAGCCTGGTTATGGTTACACTGGGAACCGGTGTAGGCGGCGGTATCATTGTTGACGGTAAGATTGTCGCAGGTGCGCATGGAGCCGGCGGAGAGATCGGACATGCCTGTGTGGACCCCGAGGAGGAGACTCAGTGTAACTGCGGAAATCACGGATGCCTGGAGCAGATGGCTTCCGCTACCGGAATTGCCCGTCTGGCAAAAAAATATCTTGCAAGCCATGATACACCGTCCAGTCTGCGCAGCAGAGGAGATTCTATCAGTGCAAAAGCAGTTTTTGATGCACTCAAAGAGGGCGATCAGGCGGCAGCTGAGATTGTGGAAGAGTTCTCGGAATATCTTGGAAATGCCCTGGCAATTTTCAGTAGTGTTGTAGATCCGGAAGTCTTTGTTATCGGCGGCGGTGTGTCCAAGGCCGGACAGATTCTGATCGATGGTGTGAGAAAGTATTATCAGAGAGATGCCTTTGTTTCCTGTAAGGATACGCCGATTGTTCTGGCAGATCTGGGAAATGATGCGGGAATTTACGGAGCAGCAAGGATGTTGCTGGATTAATCCAACTTATGATACATAAATAAAAGATCCCCCGAAACAAAAGTGTTCTGTTTTGCTTCGGGGGATCTTTTTACGTGGAGTTACTGTTCCGTTTCTGCAGATGGCACGACGCCGTCATCTGATGGGCCGGGATCCGGTGAGGGATCCGGGGTGACTTCTTCTCCGGAAGACTCATTGCCGTTTCCGGAAGAGGGATCTTCTGTGGGAACGGGGGTCGGTGTCACTGTGGGGTCCACGGTTGGAGTTGGTGTTGCCTCCGGAGTTGGAGTCAGCGTAGGAGCTACATAATGTCCTTTGCAGCGCTCTGTAGGAATATCAGCCAGTGCGTAATATTCCACTGTCTTGGAAGGGCAGTCGGAACGTGCAAGCAGACCGCTTTCTGTACAGATCGTGACTTCTTTCACCGTAGAAGAAAGCTGGAATTCCACATCGGGAAGACCTTCATGGATTCGGGTCATCACCTTTGCCCATAGTTTTTTGTGAAATTCCCTGTTGGATTCCGGGAAAGCAGCATGGGAATCATAAGCTGTCCAGATTGTGGCTGTATAGTAGGGAGTATATCCTGCAAATACCAGATCCTTATATTCATTGGTGGTACCGGTTTTTCCGGCTACATGCATGTTGGGAATCTGGCAGGCTGTACCGGTACCGCGCTTTACTACGTCTTCCATAACGGAGGTCAGAAGCGAAGCTGTGCTGGACTTAAATACCTGGGTTGCTGTATGGTTTGTGTTGTCGATCAGCACATTTCCCTTACTGTCGGTCACCTTGGTATAGAAAATGGGTGTGTTATATTTTCCTCCGTTGGCAATGCAGGCATAGGCAGCGGTCAGCTCCAGATTGCTGACGCCGTTGTGCATACCGCCGATTGCCAGAGGCTGAATTGCATCATCAGCCGCATTCAGCCTTGTAAAGCCCAGTTTGCTCAGATATTCAAAGCCTGCTTCCGGAGTGAGTTCCGTCAGGGTCTTTACTGCCGGAATATTGTAGGAATGAACAATGGCTTCCCGGACGGTTACATCACCGTGGTATCGTCCGTCAGAATTTCGGACTGGCTGCCCGTTTTCATAATTGTAAGCTTCGTCTTCAATGACTGTGGACAGAGTGATTTTTCCCAGATCCAGAGCCGGTCCGTAAGTTGCCAGTATTTTAAAAGTAGAACCGGGCTGAGAATAACTGTCGGTGGCTCGGTTCAGAGTAAGACTTGCTGTCTTCTCACCGCGGCCTCCCACAATTGCTTTGACATAGCCGGTTTTTTGATCAATGATGGTCATGCTGGCCTGCGGCTGTAAAATAAAGTTGATGCGTTCACCGATAATGGTATCTCCTTCCCCCACCATGGCTGCTTTGTACTGATCCACATAAGACTGTGCTTCCTCAGTGGAATCAAAGAGAAGGTCAAAAGAGGGATCCTGATTGCGGAAATACAGCTGAAGCATTTCTTTGCTGTAATTCTGTGTCGTTCCATCCGACTGTTCTACCGTCATTGCCCAGTCGAGACCGTACTGTACATAGGATGGGAAATTTTCCTCATTCTGGAATTCCTCATCCAGAACAGACTGAATATAGGAATCCTGCGTGGTATAGATTTTCAGACCTCCGCTGTAGACAACGTTTTTGGCCTGTACTTCTGTATATCCCTTCTGAGTCATCAGGTCACTGATCAGCTGAGTGATTACTTCATCGATAAAGTAGGAGTAAGGGTTGCTGACAGATTTTGTTTCCGTGTGCATAGCAATCCGGTCATAAACATTATCGTTGAGTGCTTCCTGGTATTCTGCATCGGTGATATAATTCTGTTCTCTCATGTTGCGGAGCACTTTCTCGCGGCGTGTTGCATTATTCTCCGGATGCGTGATGGGATTATAGCGCGTTGGTGCCTGAGGAATGGCTGCGAGCACGGCACATTCGGAGAGCGTCAGATCTTTTGCGTCCTTGCCGAAATAAGTCTGCGCTGCGGTTTGAACACCATAACATCCTGAGCCAAGATTGATGGTATTCAGATAATTTTCCAGAATTACATCCTTGGCATTTTCTCCCTGGGCAGTCAGTTCTTTTTCCAGTTCAAGAGCGAGATACTGTTCCTGAAGTTTTCGTTTGAAGCTTTCCAGGCGTGTCTCATTCATCCAGTCGGTGAAGACATTGTTCTTCAGAAGCTGCTGTGTGATGGTACTGGCACCCTCTGTAAAATGAAAGCCATTGCCTACACCTACAATAAACGCACGCAGAATACCGCTGGGATCGATGCCGTTGTGCTCATAGAAACGCTCATCTTCGATAGCAACGATGGCATGCTGCATATCCAGCGGGATTTCGTCTATCGAGATGGAAACACGGTTCCCTTCGGCTCCGGTGAGCTTCTGGAGCTCATTTCCTTCCGAGTCATAGATAAACGAGGCATTTCCAAGAGGCATAATATTGGCCTCGGAGATATCCGGTGTACCATCGATGATGCCGCGCACCGTTCCCAGTACCAGACATGCTGCACATACAATGAAGGCGAGCAGCAGGGCAAAACCGATACGAAGCGCAGTAACTCCGGCGGTATTCCCGAACATGGCCGACCGGGAAGTCAGCTCTTCGCGCTTGCTCTCGACGTGTTTCTTTCCAAAATTCATATGTTTCCTCCTTAAAATTATCACGAAACAAACTTGTATTTTCACATAATGATGTCTGATGGCTTCCATGTAGCTCATACTTTCAAAGTATAACCTATACGCATTATATCAAATCTGTTATATGAAGAAAAGCGAAAATTAAAAAGTTCATAAATTCATCTGCAGGCAGAGTGGAAGTTTGGCAATCGACAAATAAGGATCTGCATGATATAATTCTTTCGAATCCAAAGCATCGAAAAAAGCTGATAAAATGTGAAAGTTGCAGGAGAGTGGTACATGATTGAGAGATATAAGACGATCTATATTGGCGGAGAGGGAGAACTGATTGAGAAAAAATCCCGGTTCATTGCAACAGTGCGGTTGGTGGAATCAGAGGAGGAAGCACTTCAGATTCTGGAGGCATTGAGGAAAAAGTACTGGAATGCCACCCATAACTGTTTTGCTTATGTGATTGGTGAAAAAAAGGAGACGGTTCGGTGCAGCGATGACGGAGAACCATCAGGTACGGCAGGACGTCCGATGCTGGATGTCCTTTTAGGTGAAGAAATCTGCAATGTTCTGGTTGTGGTTACGCGGTATTTTGGAGGAACACTCCTTGGTACGGGAGGACTTGTGCGGGCATATTCACAGGCGGTCTGCGCGGGTCTGGCAGAGAGCACCATCATTGAGAAGATCTATGGCGTCAGAATGCAGATTCAGACAGATTACAATGGAATCGGCAAGATTCAATACCTGCTGGGAAAGAAAAAAATTCCGATTCTGCGCGCGGAATACACGGATCAGGTGATGACGGAAGTGATGGTTCCGGCCGATGAAGAAAAAGGACTTCAGGCAGAAATTACGGAGGTGACCAATGGACGGGCAAAGATGGAAATTGAGGAAAAATTGTATTTTGCTGTAAATGAAGGGGAACTGATCTATCATGATGCGCTGACCAGGTATAAGAATCTGGGGGCTTGAAGAAGAAAAGGAGAAGTAATAAGTATGAGATATCCGAAATCGCTTAAGAAGGGTGGAACCATCGGATTTGTGGCGCCGTCTTTCGGATGCAGCACAGAGCCGTACCATACGGCATTTTTAAATGCATTGAAGAAATGGAAAGATATGGGATATTCGACAGAACTGGGACCTAACTGTTTTGCGAGTGAAGGGATCGGTATCAGTAATACACCGGAGAAATGCGGTAAAGAGCTGAGTGAATATTATCTGCGCGATACCAATGACTGCCTGATTTCATGCGGAGGCGGGGAACTGATGTGTGAAATACTGGATGATGTGGATTTTGAGAAAATTCGTCAGGCGGAACCCAAGTGGTATATGGGACATTCAGACAACACGAATATGACTTATCTGCTGACGACGCTCTGCGATACCGCGTCTGTTTATGGTCCGAACGCGGCGGCTTTTGGCATGGAGCCCTGGCATCCCGCACTTTATGATGCGTTTGGCATACTGACAGGGGAAGTTCGGACTGTATTCGGCTATGATGGATGGGAAATAGAAGGACAGAAAGATGAGGAGCACCCACTTCTGCCCTATCATATTACAGAAGCGAGGATTGTGCACAGTTATCCGGAACAGAACGCCCGGATGGAGGGCAGACTTCTCGGAGGATGTATTGACTGTCTGGTAAATCTGCTCGGGACAAAGTATGATCATACAACAGAATTCATCGAGAAATACAGGGAAGATGGGATCATCTGGTTTCTGGAGTCCTGCGATCTGAATGTGATGAGCCTGCGCCGGGCGTTCTGGCAGATGGAGCATGCGGGCTGGTTCCGCTTCACAAAAGGGTTTTTAATCGGACGTCCTCTCTGCTTCGGACAGGAGATGATGGGGCTGAATCAGTATGATGCAGTGCTGGATGTGATCTCTCACTATGGGGTGCCGGTCATCATGGACGTGGATTTGGGACATCTGCCGCCGATGATGCCGTTGATCACAGGCAGCTATGCCCGGGTAGCAGTCGAAGGAAACGATATTTCCATAGAGATGAAATGTATCTGATTCATCCGAAAAAGATCCGGGAGTTATGAGATTTCCCGGCTGATTCGGCAGATCCGGCGAAGTGCTCCGGAATCCAGAATCGTGATAGTTCCCCTTGAAAGAGACAGGATTCCTTCTTTTTCAAACGTTTTCAGCATACGGGAGACCACTTCTCTGGCACTGCCCAGGTTCCGGGCAATTTGCTCATGGGTAGTATGGAGAACGGGAGAACCGGTGCGGATCCGTTCGTCTTCGAGATAACCTGCAAGACGTTGATCAAAGCGCGTGAACAAAAGCTGTCCCATTGCCCACATAACATCAGAAAAATGTTCGGTTGTCCCGCGATAGATATAATTTTCCACATAAATATTGGAAGCCATCAGTTTTTTGAAACAGGAGGCAGAGGTGATAAGAATCCGGGAATCTTCCTGGGCTTCAATCAGAATATCAAATGTGATTTCCCGCATCATACAGGAAGCGGACAGGGTGCAGACTTCTCCTTTGTGGGAAGTGAACAGAGTAATTTCACGGTTCTCTCCGGACTGGATAAAGATGCGCAGGCTGCCTGACAGTACCAGAAGGATACCCAGACAGTCATCCTCACAGCTGTAGAGAAAGTCGCCTTTTCGATAAGAAACGATCGAAGAGCAGGAAAACAGGATCTGCTTTTCAGACGGTGTCAGTTTGTCATAAAACGGATAATACTGTTTCAAATAATCTAACAGGATATCAGAGGAAATGGTTGATTCTGACATATTGGCTCCTTTCCGGCATTTTTTGCGCTGTATGCGCTAAAATGATAATTCGGCCATTACGGTCTATTATAGAAGCTTTTTCAGACAGAATCAACCATTTATTGTCAGTCAGAGGTGCCGGTTACAGACTGGATCATCTCTTCAAGCTCTTCAAAGGAGAGAGCACCGACAGATTTTTTTACCGGCTCCCGGCCCTTGAAGAAAACAAGAGTGGGAACACTCATAACCTGGAATTGCTGTGCCAGATCCGGACATTCATCTACATCTACCTTATAAAATGTGATTTCCGGCATTTCCTCTGCAGCTTCCTCAAGGACCGGTGCGAGCATTTTGCAGGGTCCGCACCAGGTGGCAAAGAAGTCAACAACAGCCAGATTGGGAGCAGCGTTTAATGCTTTTTCAAAGTTTTCAGATGTTACGTGTATTAATGACATAATCATACCTCCTTGGCAGTTTTGTATTTTATCCTTTTTTGAAGGGCTTTGAGTCAAAAATCTTCTTGCGGGTAAGGTTGCATGAGATTTTGCTCATTTGACTCTGGTATCAAATTATCACAAGTGCAAAAGAAGTTCTGTGACTAAGTCACAAAAGAGGAAAAAAACAAATGACTTCTTGAACAATGGGGGGTATATCTGCTATTCTGAAAAAATAAGAAAGACATTTCTGCCGATCTGCAAAAATGTACAATTCAGAGAAAGAAGGAAGAGTTCCCAATGATCCAGGACATCGCACCTCATGTATATCATGTTGAGTATAAACCTACCATACCGTCAGAGAAGGATATGCTGCTGATTTATCAGGGGCATACAATACTGGCCGGTTACCAGGAAAATCAGCTCTGCTATCCGACCATTTCAGATGTACGTACTGTTTTCCCGGAAATTGACCGGAAGGTGAAGTTTCTGTTTCGGATTGATGATACCGATTATTATGAACTGCGGACACCGGAACTGCCGCCGTTTGGATGCTGGAAATATGAGGATCTCTCAATCTTAAGAAACGCGGTTCCAAACTGGCTTGGATTTGCGGGAATCACAGGATATCAGATTCACACCTGGTATACTGACAATACCTTTTGCGGGCGCTGTGGTACAAAGATGAGGCCAAGCAGGAAAGAACGCGCGATGGAATGCCCCAACTGCCACAAAATATCTTACCCAACCATCTGTCCAAGCGTCATTGTCGCGGTGACAAATGGAAGCCGTTTGCTGCTTACGAAGTATTCCAGTACGCACAGCAGCCATCGCAATTATGCCCTGGTTGCAGGCTATACGGAAGTAGGGGAGACACTGGAACAGACTGTGCATCGGGAAGTGATGGAGGAAGTGGGACTGAAGGTAAAAAATCTGCGCTATTATAAAAGCCAGCCGTGGTCTTTCAGCGGTTCCCTGCTGGCGGGATTTTTCTGCGAAGTAGAGGGTGATTCAGCCATTACACTGGATACGGAGGAATTATCAACTGCCGGATGGTTTGAGCGTGAAGAACTTCCAGCTATGGGTTCTGCTGCCAGCCTGACCAGTGAAATGATCGAGTATTTCAGGAATCATGCAGAGGCGTTCTGACAGAATGATTGTGCATGACTGTTACAGGAAATGAAAAAGGTACCATGCGACATGGTACCTTTTGGCTGGAAGCAAGGAGGCTCGAACTCCTGACCTTTCGCGTGTGAGGCGAACGCTCATCCCGGCTGAGCTATGCTTCCGTATGTTTTTTATTTTAACACTTTATGGCAGGATGTCAAGTTATTTTTACACAGCGTTCGTTGCCGTCGGAACAGAACTCGTTTATAGACAGAAAAAAATTTATTTTGGGGGTTGACTTTTTTTTGCATTTGCTGTATAGTATATTTTGTTGATGCGGTGCACAACAAATGAAATAACCTTTGCGGGTGTAGTTCAATGGTAGAACACCAGCCTTCCAAGCTGGATACGTGGGTTCGATTCCCATCACCCGCTTGATTTTGTCAAGACAAGATCATTTAAGCGCGAGTGGCTCAGGGGTGGAGTACAACCTTGCCAAGGTTGGGGTCGCGGGTTCGAATCCCGTCTCGCGCTCTTTTTTATTGGTATCCCAGATGCTGATTTTAGCATCTGGGATTTTTTGTCGTGTAACTGAGAAAAAGGTTCGGCGGCGTTTTTTGAGGAATCGGTTGCTTTCTGACCGACTGCGGTTTATAATAAAGAAATATAGTCAGATGAAATTTCGGACAACAATAATTGGTGAGACGGAGGGTTTAAGCATGCAGTATCGTAAGTTTGGAAATACGGGGCTTGAAGTATCTGCTCTTGGATTCGGATGTATGAGATTTCCGACAGTCGAGGTGGATGGCAGGAAAGTGATTGATGAGGATCGCGCGATTGCTATGGTTCGCAATGCTATTGATGAAGGAGTGAATTACATAGATACCGCTTATCCCTACCATGACGGTCAGAGTGAAGTTGTGGTTGGAAAAGCACTGGCGGACGGCTACAGGGAGAAAGTATATCTGGCGACCAAGAGTCCGGTCTGGATGATAAAGAAACCGGAGGATTTTGAACGCTTTCTGGACGAACAGTTAAAAAAACTGAACACAGATCACATTGATTTCTATCTTCTTCATGCACTCGGACGTGAACGGTTCGAGGATACGGTGAAAAAGTTTGATCTGGTAAGGCATATGGAACAGGCAAAAGCGGAGGGAAAGATTCGTCATATCGGATTTTCCTTCCAT
This sequence comes from Fusicatenibacter sp., assembly GCA_022766945.1. Taxonomy (GTDB): domain Bacteria; phylum Bacillota; class Clostridia; order Lachnospirales; family Lachnospiraceae; genus Fusicatenibacter. The sequence continues at coordinate 43,887 of JALEOU010000071.1, forward strand.
GATGATCTGGACACCTTTAAAGAAATTGTAGATTATTATGACTGGGATTTCTGCCAGATTCAGTATAATTATGCGGATATCAAACAACAGGCTGGAACGGAAGGGCTGATATATGCATCTTCCAGGGGACTTGGCGTGGTTATTATGGAGCCGCTCAGGGGAGGAAAGCTGGCTGTTCCGGCACCTCATATGGCAGATGAACTCCCGAAAGGAAAAACGCCGGTGGAATGGGCGTTGGATTTCCTCTGGGATCAGCCGGAAGTCAGCTTACTGCTCAGCGGTATGAGCACGGAGCAGCAGGTGGTGGATAATCTGGTGTACGCTTCCAGGTCTTCAACGGGCATGCTCAGCGAGGAAGAAAAAGCTGCAATGGAGAAGGCAGGGGAGATCTTCAATACAATGGCACTGGTGAAGTGTACGAAGTGTCAGTACTGTCTGCCTTGCTCTGTGAAGATCAATATTCCGGAAATTTTTGCAATTTATAATAAAACGGCAACAGATGGAAAACAGGAAGCGAAGGAACTCTATGATGCCTGTGAGGTAAAGGCAGATGCCTGTGTACGCTGTGTGCGCTGCGAGAAAGTATGTCCGCAGCACATTGGCATCAGCACTATGATGCAGGAAATCAGTGAATATTTTGAGGAATAACCAGTGTTCCAAAAAAGGGATCCCTGAGCCATGAATCAGATGGCACAGGGATCCCTTTTTGGATATGCTCTGTTTTAATTTTATGACAGATCCGGATACAATCAATGATTGGAAACAGTTATGTCTCTTCCTGGGAGAGAGAACCTGTCATTTTCCGGAGAAGTGAACAGACCTGCTCTGCGGAAGAAAGAAAAGCAGAAAGTTCTTCATCTGTGAGGGCTTTGAGGGATTCCCCAAGGACTTCCCGGTACGCATTGCGGACACAGTCGAGATATTCGATGCCGTGGTCGTTGATGGAAAAAAGGGTGTGTTTGGGCTTTAATTTCTTGCCGTCTGTCTCCACAAGTTTCTGATCTGCCAGATCCAGAATGGCTTTCGTCATTTTCTTTTCAGAAACATCAAATTCGTCACAGAGCTGCATCAGTGTGTGAGGGTTCTCTTCCTTCAGCAGACCAAGCACAGCAACCTGAAGCTTTGTCAGATGGAATTCTTTCAGAGACAAAGCCTTCTTGAATGCTTTATAATAATCTGGAAATAAATTCAGCAGATCCATTGTATTTTGTTCCAGTTCTTTGCGATTCATAAGCGCGATACTCCTTTTTGGAATGATTGGTGTATCTTCAGAATACGCTTTTTATCACACAATGTCAAATCGAATTCACAAGTCGAACTGTTGCGGAATATTCTAACAATTCTATAAAAAGTTTGGGGAAAGAGTAGACTTCTCCCGAAAATTTGTTATAATAGGATGGTACTGACAGGAAAGCAGCAGAGTCTGCTGCGTTTCATGCCGATACAGACGGGAGGAAAAATAAAATGGATGGCATTGATTATAAAATTTTGAAGATCTTACAGAAAAATGCGAGAGAAACGGCATCCAATATCAGCAAGGAAATTCACCTTTCGGTGTCTGCAGTGATTGAGCGTATTCGTAAGATGGAAGAAACCGGCATTATTAAGGAATATACTATCATTGTGGATGAAAAAAAGACAGGAAATGGAATGACTGCCCTTATGGAAGTCAGCCTGGAGCATCCGAAATATTTTGAGAGTTTTGCGGAACAGATTCAGGGGCTGGATTATATTGTATCCTGTTATTATCAGACGGGAGATTTTGATCTTATGCTTAAAATATCCTGCCATTCTTCGGATGAACTGGAAGAGATTCACCGGCAGGTGATGAGCCTTCCGGGAGTGTCTGCTACCAGAACTCATGTGGTGTTGAAGAATGTAAAAAATATATACTCCGCTATTCGCAGACCGGAGAAATAAAGAACCAAGGGAGAAAGCCAGTGCATTGTTTTGGAAATTCTGATCCGAAAGAATGTACTGGCATTTCATTGGGGTGTTTTACTTTCAATAAGAGAATAAAGGAAAGAGAGAGAAAACAAGTGAACAGATATATGCGCTGTTATGCTGAGATTTCCCTGGAGGCGATCAGACATAATATCAGGGAAGTAAAAAAAAGAGTGAGTGCGAATGTGAAATTATTGGTGGTGGTAAAGGCAGATGCTTATGGCCATGGGGCGGTAAAAGTGGCAGGTTGTCTTGAGCCGGAAGCAGATTACTTTGCGGTAGCTACGCTGGATGAGGCAATTGAGCTTCGGGAACATGAAATCAAAAAACCGATTCTGATTCTGGGATATGTATCACCTGCCTGTTATGACGATGTCATAAAGTATGATATTACACAGACTGTGGATTCCTATTCCCAGGCACAGGCGATGGAAGAGACAGCACTGCGGCTGAAAAAGAAAGCAAAAGTGCACATTGCTGTGGATACCGGCATGACCCGGATTGGTTTTCAGGTGACAGAGGAGGATGCCAACGAGGCTGCCCGGATTGCATTGCTTCCGCATGTGGAACTGGAGGGAATGTTTACACATTTTTCCTGTGCGGACCAGGAAGACAAGACATACTGCGGCATGCAGATGGAAAAGTTTGATAAAATGACGCAGCTGCTTTTGGATCGGAATGTAACCATTCCCATCCGGCACATCTGTAATTCTGCCGGCATCATGGAATTTGATGATCACCGTTTTGATATGGTGCGTTCCGGTATTGTCACTTACGGAATCTATCCCTCGCCGGAGGTAAAAAAAGAGCGGATGGATCTGATTCCTGCACTGGCGTGGAGATGCCATGTGGTTCATGTAAAGGAAGTCGGTCCCGGACTGGGTGTCAGCTATGGAGCTACCTATGTGACTGACAGACCATCTACGAGAATTGCAACGGTATCCGTAGGATATGCAGACGGTTATCCCCGTGCGCTTTCCAATCGGGGATACGTCCTGATTCATGGGCAGGCGGCTCCCATCATTGGAAGAGTCTGTATGGATCAGATGATGGTGGATGTAAGCGATATCCCGGATGTGAAGGTGGAAGATGTGGTTACACTGGTTGGAAGAGACGGAGACCATCAGATTACAATCGAGGAAGTTGCGGATCCGGCAGCACGATTCGATTATGAAATGCTCTGTAATATTTCAAAGCGTGTGGAAAGAGTTTATGCAGAATAAAATCCGTGGTTGACAGACTCTGTAAGCCTATGTTAGTATGTATAAATGATTTAGTATGGTAGAGTGATAATGAGATACCAGAGTCAAATTACGGGAGGGCAAAAGGTTATGAAGAAAAAATTGATATGTGGTATGATGACTGCTGCGATGACAGCAGTACTTCTGGCCGGATGCGGAAATGATGCATCCGGTACGTCTGCGTCGTCCGGTGCATCCGCAGCATCGGATACAACAGTTTCCGAATCAGCATCAGATGTTTCGGCATCATCCGAGACAGTTGGTGATTCTGCAGAGCCGGTGACTTTTACAGTGGGCTTTGATGCGGAGTATCCGCCGTATGGTTATATGGATGAGGACACTGGTGAATATACCGGTTTTGATCTGGAACTGGCTGAGGCTGTCTGCGATCTGTATGGCTGGCAGCTGGTGAAGACGCCGATTAACTGGGATTCCAAAGATATGGAATTGAATTCCGGCTCCATTGACTGCATCTGGAACGGATTTACCATAAATGGAAGGGAAGATGACTACACCTGGTCTGATCCTTATGTAGATAACAGTCAGGTGATGGTTGTTTCGGAAAGTTCTGGAATCAATACGCTGTCAGATCTGGCCGGCAAAAATGTAGGCGTTCAGGCTGCATCAGCTGCTCTTGAACTTTTACAGAGCGAAGAGGAAGGCGGACAGAAAGCACTTGCAGATACTTTTGCTGTTCTTCAGCAGTTCCCGGATTACAACAACGCGTTTGTGGAACTTCAGGCAGGCTCGATTGATGCGGTGGCTATGGACATCGGAGTTGCAAAATATCAGCTGAAAACCCGCGGAGAAGGCTTTAAGATTCTTGATGAGAGCCTGAATTCAGAGCAGTATGCAATCGGCTTCAAGAAAGGCAACACAGAACTCTGCGAGAAGGTAAATGAGGGGCTTCAGCAGCTTCTCGCTGACGGAACCTTTGAGGAACTGGCTGAGAAATATGAGATTGCCGATATGGTTTGCCTGGAGGCAAAATAAAACAATCAATGTTCATTTCCGGTGATGCCTGCAGGAAAGGATATGCCGGTTCAGGAAAGAGAATAAGAAAAGCCCCCGATGACTGAAGAATTCGGGGGCTTTTTTGAAAATGTAAAGGAGTGGACTTATGAGATTTTCCCTGATTCTCTCACAGCTTGGCCAGGGCATGGGTCGGACGGTCACAATCTTTTTGCTGACGCTGATATTTTCTTTGCCGCTGGGTCTTCTTGTAGCTTTTGGAAGAATGTCGAAAAACCGTATCATCAGCCGTCTGACTAAGATTTATATTTCCATCATGCGGGGAACGCCCCTGATGCTGCAGCTGATGGTGGTCTATTTTGGTCCGTTTTATTTGTTTGGCCTGAATATCGGAAACTGGCGTTTTCCGGCAATCATTGTTGGCTTTTCTCTGAATTATGCTGCTTACTTTGCAGAAATATACCGTTCCGGTATCGAGTCTATGCCGGTGGGACAATATGAGGCAGCCAGGCTGCTGGGGTATTCCAAAATGCAGACTTTTTTCCGGATTATCCTGCCTCAGGTGATCAAAAGGATCCTTCCGGCTGTCACGAATGAAATAATTACTCTGGTAAAAGATACCTCACTGGCATTTTCGATCGCCTATGCGGAGATGTTTACCATAGCAAAGCAGATTGCCGCTGCACAGACTACGATGATTCCTTTTGTTGCAGCAGCTGTTTTCTACTATGTGTTTAATGTCCTGGTAGCATGGATTATGGAACGGATTGAGAAAAAGTTTGCCTATTACCGTTAGGAGGAGCACAGTATGATCTATCTGGAAATGAATCATGTAAAGAAAAATTTTGATGATCTGGAAGTTTTAAAAGATATTTCGCTTACTGTTGAGGAAGGCGAGGTGGTCTCCATCATCGGTCCCTCCGGCTCCGGAAAGTCAACGCTGCTGCGCTGCGCGACACTGCTTGAGACAATGGACTGCGGAGATCTTTCCTATCTCGGAAAGAAAGCGGTTACCATGGAAAACGGTCATTCTGTCTATGAAAAGCCGGCTGTTCTCGGAAAAATCAGAGAAAATTTCGGCCTTGTTTTTCAGAATTACAATTTGTTTCCACATTACAATGTCATGCGAAACCTTTGCGATGCACCGATCCATGTACAGAAGAGACAAAGAGACGAGGTAGAGCAGCAGGCGAAGGAACTGCTCTATAAGATGGGGCTTACCGGAAAAGAAAAAGCGTATCCCTGCCAGCTGTCCGGAGGGCAGTGTCAGAGAGTAGCGATCGCCAGGGCCCTGATGCTGAACCCGAAAGTACTGTTTTTCGATGAACCCACGTCTGCCCTTGACCCGGAGCTGACCGGAGAGGTACTGAAAGTCATCCGTTCGCTGGCTGAAATGCACATGACGATGGTGATTGTAACACATGAGATGGCTTTTGCCAGAGAAATCTCAGACCGGATCCTCTTTATGGATCAGGGCGTGGTAGTTGTTGAAGGAACGCCAAAAGAGGTCTTTTCATCGGAGAATAACCGCATGAAGGGCTTCCTGGGTAAATTTCGCGATAAGTAGAGACGTTTTGCTTGCTTTTAAAAATGCCTTGCGCTATACTATGTAATGTGTGCGGAGCCGGCAGTTTTTGGAATCTGTGCGGCTCCTGTTCATGATTTACAGATGATACTGTCTGCGGGAGCAGACAGGTTCGTTATGAAAATAACCTTTGAACGAAGAGGAGATCATACCTATGAGCGGAACAGACAGATACGTAAGCCCACTTTCAGAGCGATATGCCAGCCGTGAGATGCAGTATATTTTTTCACCGGATATGAAGTTTCGTACCTGGAGAAAACTGTGGATTGCACTTGCAGAGACAGAAAAAGAACTCGGTCTTCCCATCACAGATGAGCAGATTGAGGAGTTAAAAGCTCACGCAGACGATATTAATTACGATGTTGCGAAGGCCAGAGAAAAAGAGTGCCGTCACGATGTTATGTCTCATGTTTATGCTTACGGCGTACAGTGCCCGAAGGCAAAAGGAATTATTCATCTTGGTGCTACCAGCTGCTATGTAGGAGACAATACCGATATTATTGTCATGAATGAAGCATTAAAACTGGTAAAGAAAAAACTGCTGAATGTAATTGCGGAACTGGCAAAATTTGCCGATCAGTACAAAAATCAGCCGACACTGGCTTTTACTCACTTCCAGCCTGCACAGCCGACAACAGTTGGCAAGAGAGCGACGCTGTGGATGCAGGAATTCCTTATGGATCTTCAGGATCTGGAATATGTTCAGAGCACATTAAAACTGCTCGGTTCCAAGGGTACGACAGGTACCCAGGCCAGCTTTTTGGAACTTTTTGACGGTGATCAGAAAACGATCGACAAGATCGATCCGATGATTGCAGAGAAAATGGGATTTGAGAGCTGCTATCCGGTATCCGGACAGACCTATTCCAGAAAAGTAGATACGAGAGTGCTTAATGTGCTTGCAGGCATTGCGGCAAGTGCTACCAAGTTTTCCAATGATATCCGTCTGCTCCAGCACTTGAAGGAAGTGGAAGAGCCATTCGAAAAAGGACAGATCGGTTCTTCCGCCATGGCATACAAGAGAAATCCGATGAGAAGTGAGCGTATTGCCTCTCTTTCCAGATATGTGATCACGGATGCTTTAAATCCGGCGATTACATCGGCAACTCAGTGGTTTGAGAGAACTCTGGACGATTCTGCAAACAAACGTCTGTCCATTCCGGAAGGCTTCCTCGCGATTGACGGAATTCTGGATCTGTGCATGAACGTAGTAGACGGACTGGTTGTATATCCGAAAGTCATCTACAAGCATATGATGGCAGAGCTGCCGTTTATGGCGACAGAGAATATTATGATGGATGCAGTAAAGGCCGGAGGTGACCGTCAGGAACTTCATGAGAGAATCCGTGAGCTTTCGATGATTGCCGGAAAGCATGTCAAGGAAGAGGGTCGTGATAATGATCTGCTGGACCTGATTCTGGAAGATCCGATGTTCCACCTTTCCAAAGAAGATCTGGATAAGACGATGGATCCTGCGAAGTATACGGGGCGTGCAGCGGTTCAGGTGGATGCGTTCCTTGCAGACGTGGTTCGGCCGGTTCTGGAAGCGAACAGGGAAGCTCTTGGCATGACTGCAGAAATCAATGTCTGAGTTTTATAAACGAAAGTAATAAACCAGGTAAACTTTATAAGTAATTATAAGTTCCCCTTATGATAAAAATGTGGTATACTGAAAAAAGTCTTCCGGGAATGATCCCGGGCAGGAATGACTAAGAAGTAATGTGATTAGGAGGATGTCAAATGATCAAGGCAGTAGTAGGAGCAAACTGGGGAGATGAGGGAAAAGGCAAGATCACGGATATGCTGGCCAAGGAGGCTGACATTATCGTACGTTTCCAGGGTGGTGCCAATGCCGGACATACAATTGTAAATAATTATGGAAAGTTCGCACTTCACACTCTCCCGTCCGGCGTGTTCTATGATCATACTACCAGTGTGATCGGAAACGGAGTTGCACTCAATATACCGGTACTTATGAAGGAAGTTCAGGATATCGTGTCAAAAGGAGTGCCGATGCCGAAAATCAAAATTTCTGACCGTGCACAGATGGTTATGCCTTATCACATCCTGTTTGATCAGTATGAGGAGGAGCGTCTGGGCGGAAAGTCTTTCGGATCCACAAAATCCGGCATTGCTCCTTTCTATTCGGATAAATATGCAAAAATTGGTTTTCAGGTGAATGAACTCTTTGATGAAGAGCATCTGAAAGAAAAACTGCAGTCTGTATGCGAGACAAAAAATGTTCTTCTGGAGCATTTGTATCATAAACCGCTCCTGAATCCGGATGAGATCTACGCGGAGCTGATGGAGTACAGGAGAATGGTGGAACCATTCGTGTGCGATACTTCTGCATTCCTCTGGAATGCGGTTCAGGAAGGCAAAGAGATCCTGCTGGAGGGCCAGCTCGGTTCCCTGAAGGATCCGGATCACGGAATTTATCCCATGGTTACCTCTTCTTCCACGCTGGCCGGTTACGGTGCGGTAGGAGCAGGTGTTCCTCCCTATGAGATCAAGAAGATAGTGACTGTCTGCAAAGCATACTCCAGTGCAGTGGGTGCGGGCGCTTTTGTATCCGAAATTTTCGGAGAGGAAGCAGATGAGCTGAGAAGACGCGGCGGTGACGGTGGAGAGTATGGCGCAACAACCGGTCGCCCGAGACGTATGGGATGGTTTGACTGCGTGGCCTCCAGATATGGCTGCAGAATTCAGGGAACCACAGATGTGGCTTTTACGGTTCTGGATGTTCTCGGATATCTTGATGAGATACCTGTTTGTGTGGCATACGAAGTGGATGGAAAGGAAATCCATGATTTCCCGAACACCGCACTTCTGGAAAAAGCAAAACCGGTACTGAAGACACTTCCGGGATGGAAGTGTGATATCCGCGGTATCAAAACCTATGAAGAACTGCCGGAAAACTGCAGAAACTATATTGAATTTGTTGAAAAAGAAATCGGCTTCCCGATCACGATGATTTCCAATGGACCGGGAAGAGATGATATCATTTACCGCAATAAATAAATGAGGGATTGCATGAAAAAATTCAGGCGATTTCTGATGGTCGGGGCAGCAGCGCTGCTGCTTTCCGGCTGCGGAAAATTGAAAGATGTGGACACCACTTCGGTCTATGTGGGACAGGATGGCACAGTAACTGAGGCAATTGTGGATTCCTACAGTGAGGATGACGGCTATACGGAAAAGGAACTGAAAGCCTTTGTAAATGAGGATATTTCTTCTTTCAATGAAGGAACGAAAGAGGATACCGTAAAACTGCTGGACTGCAAAGTTGGCAGGGATACCGTCATGATCCGTCTGGAATACACCGATGCAGCGAGTTATGCAGCTTATCACCGGACGGAATTCTTCAGCGGAAGTTTGGAAGAAGCAAAAGAAGCGGGATATGATTTTTCCGCTTCCTTTCTTGATCAGGAGGGAAAGGAAGTGGCCATCGAGGAAGCAGTCGATGGAATCAAAAACCCAAGAGTGATTATTTTTGAAGAACCGCTTCAGATTGTGACGGAAAAACAGATTCTCTGTGCTTCCTCGAATGTCCGGATTACGGGGAAGACAAGCGCATTGGCAAAAGCCGGAGAGGACACAGCAGACGGCACAGACGGACAGTTTCTGGAATCTCTGGCTTATGTGGTGTATGGGAAATAAAAGCAGAATGGAGTTTAGAATAATGGAAAAGACAATGGACAAGATTGTGGCAGTCGCCAAATCAAGAGGTTTTGTGTACCCGGGTTCTGAAATTTACGGAGGTCTTGCAAATACCTGGGATTATGGCCCATTGGGTGTGGAACTGAAAAATAATGTAAAAAAGGCATGGTGGCAGAAATTTGTTATGGAGAATCCATACAATGTCGGTGTGGATTGCGCGATTCTGATGAATCCCCAGACATGGGTTGCATCCGGTCATCTGGGTGGATTTTCCGATCCCCTGATGGACTGCAAAGAGTGCCATGAACGTTTCCGCGCAGACAAGCTGATTGAGGATTACTGTGCGGAAAAAGGCATCACACTCGAAAACAGTGTGGATTCCTGGAGTCAGGAACAGATGAAGAATTTCATCGAAGAGCATCAGATTCCCTGTCCGACCTGCGGCAAGCACAATTTTACAGATATCCGTCAGTTTAACCTGATGTTTAAGACCTTCCAGGGCGTCACAGAGGACGCGAAAAATACCGTATATCTCCGTCCGGAGACAGCACAGGGTATTTTTGTGAACTTTAAAAATGTTCAGAGAACATCAAGAAAGAAAATCCCGTTTGGTATCGGCCAGATCGGTAAATCTTTCCGTAATGAAATCACTCCGGGCAACTTTACATTTCGTACCCGTGAATTTGAACAGATGGAACTGGAATTCTTCTGTGAACCGGGTACTGATCTGGAATGGTTTGCATACTGGAAGCAGTTCTGCCTGGATTGGCTGCACAATCTTGGATTAAAAGATGAGGAAGTGCGCTATCGCGATCATTCGCCGGAAGAACTTTGTTTCTACAGCAAAGCAACGACAGACGTGGAGTTTTTGTTCCCGTTTGGATGGGGTGAGCTCTGGGGTATTGCAGACCGTACAGATTATGATCTGACACAGCATCAGAATCTTTCCGGCCAGGATCTGACTTATTTTGATGATACAAAAAATGAGAAATATGTTCCTTATGTGATTGAACCGTCTCTGGGTGCAGACCGTATGGTACTGGCATTCCTGTGCAGTGCCTATGATGAGGAAGTACTGGATGCGGAGAAAAATGACGTTCGTACCGTGATGCATTTCCATCCGGCGCTGGCACCGGTGAAGATTGGAGTTCTTCCGCTGTCCAAGAAGCTGAATGCAGGTGCAGAGAAAGTATTTGCCCAGCTGTCGAAAAAATACAACTGCGAATTTGATGACCGTGGAAATATCGGAAAGCGTTATCGTCGTCAGGATGAGATCGGAACACCGTTCTGTATTACTTATGACTTTGATTCAGAAACAGACGGCGCAGTGACTGTGCGTGACCGCGATACCATGGAACAGGTAAGAGTTAAGATCGAAGAGCTTGATGCCTATTTTTCAGATAAGTTCACATTTTAAACGGCGACAAAGAAAACCGTGCATACATCTGTTTCAAAAAACGGATGTGTGCACGGCTTTTTTGATGAAACTGAAGGAAACAGGCGGAATTTTATTCGATAATGGTTCCGGTTTTGCCCTGATATCCGGCCATCGCCTTGTCAATGGATGTGATAATGGCTCTGCGTCCGGTTCCCTTGGAAAGAAAAGAAACGGCTGCTTCTATCTTCGGCTGCATGGAATTCGGCTCAAACTGACCTTGGGCCATGTAATTCTGTGCTTCCTTCACGCTGATTCTGCCAAGAGGAGTTTCCTGATCCGTCTTGTAACCGATGGAAACATGTTCAACGCTGGTCAGGATCAGAAGATCATCCGCATCGAGCTCCTCAGCCATCAGACCGCTGGCAAGATCTTTTTCAATAACTGCAGAAGCCCCCTTTAACTCTTCGTTCTGGGCAAGCACCGGGATACCGCCGCCGCCGCAGGCGATCACAACCTGACCTGCGTGAATCAATGCACGGATGGCGTCAATTTCAACAATTGCCTGAGGTTTTGGAGAAGCAACGATTCTGCGATAGCCATTGGGAGTTTCTACGACATAATTGCCTTTATCCTCCTCAAGTTCTGCCTCTTCTTTGGAGAGGTAACGTCCAATCACTTTAACCGGTTTATGAAAAGCATCATCGTATGGGTCTACTTCCACCTGTGTGAGAAGGGTAGAGACAGTTTTGTAAATCCCACGGCGCAGGAGTTCTGCGCGGATGGCATTCTGCAGATCATATCCAATGTAGCCCTGACTCATAGCAGAACATACGGACATGGGAGCAGCACTGTAGTCCTGATGTACTTTTCCGAATTCATTCATAGCTGTATGAATCATACCTACCTGGGGAGCATTGCTGTGGGTGATAGCAACATCGGCGCCGGAGGCAACCAGATCGGCAATCACTTTTGCGGAACGTTTGACTGCGGCTTTCTGCTCCGGCAGTGTGGTTCCAAGAGCTCTGTGACCCAGAGCAACGACGATTTTCTTCTTTTTCATAGGGATACCTCTCTTTATTTCATAAATTCCCGGCAGTTCCATCGGCTCCGGGTATCCGTTGATTCGATACAGACGGGAAAAAATCCCGAAAAAAAGTTATGATTGCAGATCAGAAAAACAGGCAGCAGTAATAAGTGCCTGATAAAAAAGGATCTGATCTGTAATCATAGATTCATTATAAGATCAAAACACACAAAAATCAAGTAAATAACAAGAAAACACAGAAAACAAAGTAACAACCAACCAGGAACGAGCCCTGGGATTTTCGATAGAACCGTCATTGAAATGTTTTTCTGACTATGGTATTCTATAAAGGTATAAGTATCAATCCGCTTCAAATCAGCAGCGGTTAATGAGACTTAAAAAGGAGGTTTTTCCATGAAAAATTTACATATACTATTGGAAGATCTGGACTATGAATGCCTGCAGGGAAGTATGGACCGTGAAGTTATCAGTCTGGTATATGATTCAAGAAAAGTAGAGAAAGGTTCTGCTTTTGTGTGCATCCGGGGAACAGTGACGGATGGTCACGCTTTTGCACGGGATGTAGTGGAAAAAGGTGCAGAGGTTCTTTTTGTGGAGAAGGCAGTGGAAGTTCCGGAGCATGTGACGGTGATTCGGGTAAAAGACACCCGCTATGCCTTGGCGCTGCTTTCCTGTGCATGGTTTGACCACCCGTCAAGACGTCTGAAAACCATCGGGGTTACAGGAACGAAAGGAAAAACAACGACCACTTATATGGTGCGTTCCATTCTGGAGAGTGCCGGGTATCATGTGGGTTTGATCGGTACCATAGAAACCGTGATCGGCGAGGAGCAGATTCCTTCGGAAAACACGACACCGGAATCTTATGTGGTTCAGGAAAGCTTTGCGAAGATGGTAAAGGCAGGCTGTGACTGCGTTGTGATGGAGGTTTCTTCCCAGGCATTGATGATGCATCGCTGTGCGGGCTTTGTCTTTGATTATGGCATTTTTACAAATATTGGACTGGATCATATCGGTCCAAACGAACATTCCAGCTTCGAGCAGTATCTTGAGTGTAAAAAAATATTGCTCAAACAGTGTCGGATCGGTATTGTAAACCGTGATGATGAGCACTTTGACAGCATTGTCCAGGGGCATACCTGTCAGCTGGAAACTTATGGATTTTCACCGGATGCTGACCTTCGGGCGAAAGAGGCGCATCTGGTATCGCATCCCGGATATCTTGGAATTGCCTATCGTGTCAGCGGTTTGATGGATTTCCCGGTGGAAATTGATATCCCGGGTAAATTCAGCATCTACAATTCTCTGACAGCGATCTCGATTTGCCGTCATTTTGAAGTGCCCGTAGAGAATATTCAGGCTGCACTGAAAGTGGCGAAGGTCAAAGGACGTGTGGAGATGGTGAAGGTTTCGGATGAATTCACTCTGATGATTGATTATGCACACAATGCAATGAGTCTGGAGAGTTTGCTTGGCACACTCAGAGAATACGAGCCTCACCGGATTGTCTGCGTCTTTGGCTGCGGCGGAAACCGTTCCAGGACCAGACGATTTGAGATGGGAGAGGTTTCGGGACGGATGTCTGATCTGACAATTATCACATCAGACAATCCGCGCAATGAGGAGCCGCAGGCAATTATAGATGATATCAAAACCGGCATCGGCAAAACCGATGGAAAGTATGTGGAAATCATTGACCGCAAAGAGGCAATCCGCTATGCGATCACGCACGGGGAACCGGGTGACATCATAGTTCTGGCAGGAAAAGGTCATGAGGATTATCAGATTATCAGGGGAAAGAAATACCCTATGGATGAACGTGTGCTGATCCGCGAAATTCTGAAGGAATTAAAGGAGGAAGCATGAGCAGCACTTATGCTGATGTGATTGTAGACATTACTCATGAGAAGCTGGACCGTTCTTTCCAGTATCTGATCCCTCCCGAGCTTGAGGGAAAAATCGTTCCAGGAAGCCAGGTGAGGATTCCGTTTGGGAACAGCAACAGATCGGTTACAGGCTATGTATTGTCTGTGGGAAATCAGGCTAAATACGACGAGAGTCGGATGAAGACTATCCAGGGCCTCTCTCCTGATGGCGTAACCGTGGAGGCTCATCTGATTGCTCTTGCAGACTGGATGCGCCATACGTATGGATCTACAATGATTCAGGCTCTTCGCACGGTACTTCCGGTGAAGACAAAAGCCAAAGGCAAAAAGATAAGAAAAATTGAGCTGCTGATCACGAAAGAAGCTGCATCGGAGCTGAAAAAAGAATGTGAGAGAAAAAAATACAGGGCAAAAGAAAGGCTGCTTGACGAGCTGATTGAAAAACAGGTGATTGATTATCATGATGCGGTTTCCAGGCTGGGAATCCCGGTCAATACGCTTCGCGGTATGGAAGAGCAGCGGGTACTTTGCATCCGCCAGACGAATATCTGGAGAAATCCTGTTCTGCTCCCGGAGGTGGAAGAGGTATCTTTTGCGTTAAGCAGCCAGCAGCAGCTTGTGGCGGAAGGTATCAAAAGGGAATGGCAGCAGCGTGGCCGTCCCTGCCTGATCAGTGGGGTGACGGGCAGCGGGAAGACACAGGTCTATATGGAACTGATCGCGGACACGATTGCAAAAGGGCGTCAGGTGATTGTTCTGATACCTGAAATTGCGCTGACCTATCAGAATGTTGCACGCTTCTGCGCCAGATTCAGAGAAAAGGTCACGATGGTGAATTCACGCATGACCCGGGAAGAGCGGGCGGATCAGATGGAGCGGGCGCGTTTGGGCGAAGTTCAGATTATGATTGGCCCACGCTCGGCACTTTTTACCCCGTTTCCGAATCTTGGTTTGATTATTATTGACGAGGAGCATGAGACATCCTACAAAAGTGAAGCAACACCCCGCTACCATGCGAGGGAGACGGCGATTTGCAGAGCGCGTCTCGAAGATGCCCGTGTAGTGATGGGATCGGCCACGCCATCTGTGGATGCTTTTTATCAGTGTCAGAAAGGGGAATTTGCTCTATTTCGCATGCAGACGCGCTATGGCAAAGCCATGCTTCCGAAAGTATGGATTGCTGATATGCGGGAAGAATTAAAGCAGGGAAACCGATCGATTCTGAGCAGAAAACTGCAGCAGAAGATGGAAGAACATCTCGAACGAAAGGAGCAGGTGATTTTATTCTTGAATCGGCGCGGATATGCCGGTTATGTTTCCTGCCGTTCCTGCGGACATGTGATGAAATGTCCGCATTGTGATGTCTCTTTGACTGCCCACAATAACGGGATGCTGATTTGTCATTACTGCGGATACGAACGTGAACAGGTGACCCGATGTCCGTCCTGCGGCTCTCCATATATCGGAGGTTTTCGCGCAGGAACGCAGCAGATCGAACAGATGATAAAGAAAACATTTCCGGAAAAGCGTATTCTCCGCATGGACGGCGATACGACCAGGAGCAAGGACAGCTATGATGAGATTCTTGGCACTTTTTCAAAGGGGGAAGCAGACATCCTGATTGGCACTCAGATGATTGTGAAAGGACATGATTTTCCGAATGTCACGCTTATGGGCGTTCTTCTTGCAGATCTGTCGCTGAACGCCGACAGTTATCGTGCCGGGGAGCGCACATTCCAGCTGCTTACGCAAGCAGTAGGGCGTGCCGGCCGGGGAGCAAAAGAAGGGACAGCTGTCATTCAGACCTATCATCCCGAGCATTACAGTATCACAGCGGCGGTCAGTCAGGACTATGAGGCATTTTACCGGGAAGAGATGGAATATCGACAGCTGCTAGGCTATCCTCCGGCAGCGAATCTAATGGCGATACACGGAGCAGGGGAAAAGGAAGAGCACCTTATGGAAGCGATGGAATATGTGAGGCGCTTTTTGATTCGCATCAATCGTTCTGATCAGGTACAGATGATCGGGCCTGCGAAGGAATCAGTGGCCAGGATCAGTGATTTGTATCGAATGGTGCTGTATGTCAAGGCAGCGGATCGGGAACTTTTGCTCAGGCTGAGGGAAAAGCTGGAACAGTATATTGAGATAAATAAAGGATTTCAGTCTGTTTATATACAATATGATTTTAATGCGTAAAGGAGAGTAAAAAAATATGGCAATCAGAACAATCAGAACGGTCGGAGACCGTGTACTTACGAAAAAATGCAGACCGGTGGATGAAGTAAACGGGAAAATCAATCAGCTGATTGATGACATGTTTGATACGATGTACGATGCAAACGGAGTGGGGCTTGCTGCACCGCAGGTTGGGATCTTAAAGAGAATTGTGGTGATCGATGTGGATGGAAATCCGTATCTTCTGATCAACCCTGAGATTCTGGAAACAAGCGGGGAACAGACAGGCGGTGAGGGCTGCTTAAGTCTTCCGGGCAAGTGCGGCACGGTGACACGGCCGAATTATGTGAAAGTGAGAGCCTACGACAGAGAGATGAAACCGTTTGAACTGGAAGGTACGGAGCTTCTGGCACGCTGCATCTGCCACGAATGTGATCATCTGGATGGTCATATGTATACGGAAAAAGTCGAGGGCGAACTCTGGGACAGCACTTATGATGACGAAGAAGAGTAGGAGAGGATACCGATGAGAGTTGTTTTTATGGGAACACCGGATTTTTCGGTGGGAACACTGCAGGCAATTGCGGAAAAGGGATATGAAATTGTCGGTGTGGTCACACAGCCTGATAAGCCCAAGGGAAGAGGAAAACAGATGCAGCCGACACCGGTCAAGGAGGCAGCGCTTACGCTTGGACTGCCGGTATATCAGCCATCCAAAGTGCGTACTCCGGAAGCGGTGGAAATGATTCGGAGCATGAACCCGGATGTGATTGTTGTCGTGGCATTTGGACAGATCATTCCACGGGAAATTCTGGAACTGCCGCCGCTTGGCTGCATCAATGTACATGCATCGCTGCTTCCCGCCTACCGCGGAGCGGCGCCGATTCAGTGGGCGGTGATCAATGGAGAACCAATAAGCGGTGTTACGATCATGAAAATGGATGAAGGACTGGATACCGGAGATATGCTGGCGAAGACGGAAGTTGTTCTGGAAGCAGATGAGACGGGCGGAAGCCTGTTTGAAAAATTAAGCGCTGCCGGCGCAAAGCTTCTGACAGATACGCTTCCTCTGCTTGCAGATGGGAAAATCATGCCGGAGGCGCAGCCAAAAGAAAGCACGACAGAGTATGCCCGTATGATCCGAAAGGAAGATGGCCATATTGAATGGACAAAAAGTGCAGTTGAGATTGAACGTCTGATCCGGGGAATGAATCCATGGCCCAGTGCCTACACGACACTGGACGGAAAGAGTTTAAAGATCTGGAAAGCCCGTGTGGTGGCAATGCCGGGAGGAGATCTGTTTTCGCGTCTTCCTGGACAGGATCCGAAAAAGTCTGCCGGAAAGATCTGGGTGGCAGATGAGAGTGGGATTCACGTCAAAACCGGAGATGGTATTTTGATTATTGAAGAACTGCAGCTTGCAGGAAAGAAACGAATGAAAACCGCAGATTTTCTGCGTGGGTATTTTGTGAAACCGGGAATGCGGCTTGAATAGTAAGGAGAGGTACTGGTTATGAGATATGGTTTTATGGACTGGACGTATCTTCTGGTTGTGATTGCAGCACTGATTTCTGCGGCGGTATCTGCCAGAATGAACACAGTATTCAGTAAATATCAGAGAGTCAGGAGTGCCTGCGGGCTGACCGGGCGGGAAGCAGCGCTTCGTATTCTGCATCTGGCAGGAATCTATGATGTAACCGTTCAGCATGTGTCCGGGAAACTGACGGATCATTATGATCCGAGAACAAAGACACTGAATCTGTCGGATTCAGTGTACAATTCCACATCTCTGGCTGCTGTGGGTGTCGCTGCGCATGAGTGCGGTCATGCGATACAGCATGATGTAGGCTATGTGCCGCTGAAGATCAGAAGTGCGATTGTTCCGGTAGCAAATTTTGGATCTCAGCTTTTCTGGCCTTTGTTTCTGATCGGACTCATCATGAGTCTTCCGGCGCTGGTAAAAGCAGGAATCTGGCTGTTTGTATTTGCGCTGGCCTTTCAGATTGTGACACTTCCGGTAGAATTTAATGCTTCCCACCGAGCGGTAACGATGCTGACGGAGAACGGGATTGTAAGAGAAGAGGAAAAGGCAGGAGTGAGAAAAGTGCTTACTGCTGCGGCGATGACATATGTGGCGGCGGTAATCGGTTCACTGCTGCAGCTGCTGCGTCTGCTGATTTTGTCAGGAGCATTTAGGAGAAATGATGACTGAGACAATAAATACAAGAGAACTGATTATGAATATCCTTCTGGAGATGGACCGTGAAGAGATTCCCTGCCACATTGCGGTGCGAAGTGCGCTGGAGAAATACCAGTATCTTCCGCACAAAGACCGTGCATTTGTCAAGCGGGTGTGTGAGGGAACAACGGAATATCAGCTGCAAAATGACTATATTATAAATCAGTACTCGAAGATCAGAATACACAAATGTAAGCCGGTCATCCGGGCGATTCTCAGGATGTCCGTCTATCAGATCCGGTTTATGGATGCAGTTCCGGATTCTGCGGTGGTCAATGAAGCCGTTAAACTGACGGAAAAAAAGCATTTTACGAATCTCAAGGGCTTTGTCAATGGTGTACTGCGCAGCATTGCCAGGGAGAAGGAACATCTGCCTATGCCGGATCCCTCCAACCGGATCGAATATCTGTCTGTTCGCTATTCTGTGCCGGAATTTCTGGTGGAAGAATGGCTCGATCAGTACGGGGAGGAAACTGCTCTTGGAATGATGGAAGCGTTTCTGATTGAAAAACCGGTGACGATTCGGATGAACCGTTATCAGAATACGGTGGACGAGACCATGGCAAGTCTTGAAAAACAGGGTGTTGTCGTGGAAAAAGCGCCGTATCTGCCGGAAGCGTATTATATCCGGAATTTTGACCGGATCAGTGGCCTTAGGGCATTCGAAGAGGGAAGATTCCAGGTGCAGGATGTCAGCTCCATGCTTGTGGCAGAGGCGGCAGATCCCAGAGGAAATGACGAAGTGCTGGATTTGTGTGCTGCTCCCGGAGGAAAGAGCCTGCATATGGCGGACAAGATGCTTGACTGCGGTTATGTGGAAGCACGGGATTTGTCCGATTACAAGGTGGAGCTGATCCGTGAGAATGTCCGCCGCTCAGGGTTAAACAGCGTGATTCCGGTTGTCAAAGATGCCCAGGAACTGGATGAAGCCTGGATCAGGAAAGCAGATGTTGTGCTTGCGGATCTTCCATGTTCCGGTTATGGTGTGATCGGAAGAAAGCCGGATATCAAATATCATGCATCAAAGCTCAAAGAGGCCGAGCTGATCAGGCTGCAGAGGAAGATTCTGGAAAATGCAGCGGCTTATGTCAGGGAAGGCGGTACGCTGGTATATAGTACCTGTACAACGAATAAAAAAGAAAATGAAGAAAATGTATTCTGGTTTCTTCGCCATTTTCCGTTTGAACTGGTGAGTCTGGACGATGTTCTTGATCCGGCTCTTCGAAGTGAAACAACAGCGCAGGGTTATCTGCAGATGATACCAGGGATACATAACTGTGACGGTTTTTTCCTGGCAAAGTTCCAGAGAAAAGAGGATGAGGAATAAACTTATGACAGATATCAAATCCATGTCGCCGGATGAACTGAAAAATCTCTGCACAGCGCTGGGTGAAAAGCCTTTTCGGGCAAAGCAGCTTTATGAATGGATGCACAAAAAACACGTTCCGGATTATGATTCTATGACGAATCTGCCATCCGGTTTCCGGGAAAAATTGAAAGAGAATGAGCCGTATGTCTGTCTGGAACCGGTCGAAGTACAATGTTCGGCTGTCGATGGTACCAGAAAATATCTGTTTCGCCTTTCGGATGGAAACGTTATCGAAAGTGTCTGGATGCAGTATCATCATGGCAATTCGGTCTGTATTTCCTCTCAGGTAGGCTGCCGTATGGGCTGCCGTTTCTGTGCTTCTACAATTGGCGGTCTTGTGCGTTCTTTAAGCGCATCGGAGATGCTGGATCAGATTTACCGGATCGAAGAGGACACAAAAGAGCGCGTATCCAATGTGGTAGTGATGGGAACCGGGGAACCGCTGGATAATTACGATAATCTTCTTCGTTTTATCCGGATTCTTTCGAGTCCGGAGGGGTTAAATATCAGTCAGAGGAATATTACCGTTTCAACCTGCGGGATCGTGCCCAATATTTATCGACTGGCAGAGGAACAGCTTCAGATTACGCTGGCTCTTTCTCTCCACGCGCCAAATGATGAGAAACGAAAAGAACTGATGCCCATCGCTTACCGGTACACGATGGATGAGATTCTCGATGCCTGCAGAAATTACTTTGCAAAAACGGGACGCCGAATTACATTTGAGTATTCTCTTGTGGGTGGAAAAAATGACAGCGATGAGGATGCAAGAGAATTGTCCCAAAAGATCCATGATATCAACTGTCATGTAAACCTGATTCCCGTAAATCCGATTAAAGAGCGTGATTATGTCAAATCCGGGAAAAAAGTCATAGAGAATTTCAAAAATAAACTTGAAAAATACGGAATTAATGTTACTATTAGAAGGGAAATGGGCGCCGATATAGACGGAGCCTGTGGTCAGTTGCGCAAAAGTTTCATTGACAGAACGAACAGGCAGTCATAACTGCCAGTACAGGAGAGAAAACATGAGGGTATTTTCTGCAACCGATATCGGTCAGAAACGGATGATGAATCAGGACTTTGTGTTTGCTTCCATAGAACCGGTAGGTAATCTTCCGAATCTTTTTGTAGTGGCGGACGGAATGGGAGGACACAATGCGGGAGATTTTGCATCCCGTTATGGTGTCTCTGTTCTGGTCGAATCGGTAAAAAGAGATCCGAATTTTAATCCGGTCAGAGTGATCCGCCACGGAATCGAAGCGGCTAACAGCCAGATTCTGGAACAGGCCAGGAGGGATCCTTCAATGGAAGGAATGGGTACTACGATGGTGGCGGCAACCATTGTCGGGAATTATGCCTATGTAGCGAATGTTGGTGACAGCAGACTTTATCTGGCGGCAGATACATTCGTTCAGGTGACACAGGATCATTCTCTGATTGCTGAGATGGTCAGACTCGGGGAGCTGACAAAGGAACAGGCCAGAAATCATCCGGACAAAAATATTATCACCCGGGCAGTTGGAACTCTGGACACGGTGAAAATCGACTTTTTTGATATTTTACTGGAACCTGGAAATCAGCTGGTTATGTGTTCCGATGGTTTATCCAACATGGTTACGGATGAGGAGATTTACGCGGAAATTCTGAAAGATACAGGTGAGGATAAAGCGAAACGTTTAATTGATAAGGCAAATGCAAATGGCGGCAAGGACAATATTGCGGTCATTGTCGTTGAACCATTTACAAACGAGGTGGAAGAATGTTAAAAGAGGGCGTTATTTTAGTTGAAAGATACGAGATCATCAGCCGGATCGGATCCGGCGGAATGGCGGATGTTTACAAAGCCAAAGATCACAAACTGAACCGCATGGTAGCAGTAAAGGTTTTAAAGCCGGAATTTCGGGCTGACAAGACTTTTATTAATAAGTTCCGTACGGAGGCGCAGGCTGCTGCGGGACTGTCCCATCCCAATATTGTGAATGTTTTTGATGTGGGTGAGGATCGCGGCGTTTATTTTATTGTGATGGAACTGGTGGAAGGTATTACGCTGAAAGACTACATTACCAGGAAGGGAAAGCTCAGTGTAAAAGAGGCAACCAGTATCGCAATTCAGGTATCCTTAGGCCTGGAGGCTGCGCACAACAGAAATATTGTTCACCGAGATGTAAAACCGCAGAACATTATCATTTCTACGGACGGAAAAGTGAAGCTGTCTGATTTTGGTATCGCGAAGGCGACTTCTTCCAACACGATCAGCTCCAATGTGATGGGAAGCGTTCACTACAGCTCTCCGGAGCAGGTACGCGGCGGATACTCGGATTATAAGAGCGATATTTATTCTCTTGGTATCACTATGTACGAGATGGTAACCGGAAGAGTGCCTTTTGACGGTGATACAACAGTTGCGATTGCAATCAAACATCTGCAGGAAGAGATTGAATCACCTTCCAAATACACACCAAATCTGCCTTTTGCACTGGAACAGATTATTCTGAAGTGTACGCAGAAGAGTCCGGACCGCCGATATAATAATATGGCGGAACTGATTGACGATCTGAAGCATTCTCTGATGGATCCGCAGGGAAATTTTGTGACGATGACGCCTCTTGGTTCTCATGCACAGACCGTTATGGTTTCCGATGAGGAACTGGGGAAAATCCGTTCCGGAGCTGCTGTCAAAGCGCAGACATCCATACCTTCTTCTTCCAAATACAGCAAGATTGAGGATGACGACGAAGACGATTACGAGGATGAGATGGAAGAAGATGAGGATGATGACGATTATGATGACGATTACGATGATGATGATTCCGGCAATAAGCTGGAGAAAGCCATCACCATCGGGGGCTTTGTGATTGTAGCAATCATCATCTGTATGCTGATTTATTTTATCGGACAGGCGGCCGGTATTTTTGGCGGGAAGAGTCCGGCGGGAGATGCTGCCGGCAACAGCAGTGCCACATCTGTATCAGAAGATCAGGATGCGGAGAAAGTAGTGGTGCCGGATCTGTACAATAAGACCGAGGCTGAGGCAACAGATCTTGCCAACGGACTGAGTCTTGGTGTAACAAAGGGCGGTCTGGAACCTTCTGATGATGTGGAAGAGGGAAAAATCTGCCGTCAGGATCCGGCTGCGGGAAGCAAAGTTGATAAAAATACAACTATTACGTATTATGTGAGCTCCGGCAAAGGAAATGTCACAATCCCGACGGGACTTGTGGGACAGCCGCAGAGTGCTGTAGAAGCGGCGCTTGAGCAGATTGGCCTGACTTCGACACCGACACAGGCTTACAGTGATGATGTGGCAATCGGAAACGTCATTTCCATCGATCCGGAAGAAGGGGCTTCTGTTGCAGTGGGAAGCAATGTTGCAATTGTAGTCAGCAAAGGTCCGGAGGAAGAGGAAGAGATCAGAGTGATCGATGTGGTCGGCATGTCTGAGACAGATGCAAAGAACTTCCTTAAGGATTTCAATGTTGTAACAACGACAGGAACGACAGACCGTGTAGCTGTCGGTGAAGTCATGCAGCAGGATCCGGTCGGAAACACGATGGCGAAAAGGGGATCCACAGTGACGCTGGTGATCAATACTCCAAGAGCGACAGCGACACCGACACCGGAACCGGTAGACCCTGGAACAACACCAAAACCGACGGATGTCACATGGACCTGTCAGCAGTCTCTGAGTGCACCTGAAAAGTATCAGGGCGGTGTGGCGAAAATCGAGTTGATTCAGGAACAGGACGGCGATGAGAAAATCGTATATCAGAATGATGGTATTACGATTACAAACTGGCCATATTCCATCAGCGCAACCTGGGAAGCTCCGTCAAGTGCTTCGTCCACAGGACGTATTATTTTCTATGAGATGGACTCCAGCGGAAATTATCAGGCGATTGCTCAGTATCCGTCGGTTCCGTTAAGTGCAGGTTGATGAATGACAGGTAAAATTATAAAAGGTATTGCCGGATTCTACTACGTGGATACGGGGGAATCCGGCATTTATGAATGTAAGGCAAAAGGGATTTTCCGCAAGGAAAAGCAAAAGCCGCTGGTAGGAGATCATGTAGACATTGAGATATTGGATGAAGAGGCCAGGGAAGGAAATCTGATCCGTATTTTACCGCGAAAGAATGAACTGGTTCGTCCGGCGGTTGCAAATGTGGACCAGGCGCTGGTGATTTTTGCGCTGGAGAGTCCAAAACCAAATCTTGGTCTGCTGGACAGATTTCTGATTATGATGGAGCAGCAGCAGGTGTCTACAGCGATTTGCTTTAACAAAGAGGATCTGGTACCTTCCGAATATGCAGGCAGAATGAAAAAAATCTATACCGCCTGCGGTTATCAGGTGTTTCTTACCAGTGCCCTGGAAAAAGAAGGGGTTGCACTGCTGGAAAATTATTTGAAGGGTAAGACGACTGTGATCGCAGGCCCTTCCGGTGTGGGAAAGTCCTCCATGACGAATCTTTTTCAGAAGGAGGTTCTGATGGAAACCGGTGAGATCAGCAGAAAACTGAAAAGAGGCAGACATACCACACGCCATTCGCAGTTGATTCCCATTGATGAAACCACCTATCTGTGTGATACACCGGGATTCAGTTCCCTGTATACAGCCCAGATCGAAAAAGAAGAGTTGAAATCCTATTTCCCGGAATTCCTTCCCTATGAGGGGAAATGTCGTTTTTTGGGATGTGTCCATGTCAAAGAGCCCGGCTGCAGTGTCAAAGAGGCATTATCAGAGGGAAAAATCAGTTCAGAGCGCTACGAGAATTATGTGACATTATATGATGAACTAAAAGAGCAGGAAAAAAGGAGATACTAGCTATGCAGAAGTACCAGTTGTCACCATCCATTTTAGCAGCAGATTTTAATCGGTTGGGTGAGCAGATTCAGACGATTGAACGGGCAAAGTGCCAGTGGCTTCATATTGATGTCATGGATGGGACATTTGTGCCGAGCATTTCGTTTGGAATGCCTGTGATCAAATCCATCCGCCGGGAAAGTCAGCTGTATTTTGATGTACATCTGATGGTGCAGGATCCGGAACGCTATGTGAAAAGCTTCCAGGAATGCGGTGCGGATATGCTTACCGTGCATGCAGAAGCCTGCTCAGATCTTGGCGCTACGCTGGATCTGATCCGCAGTAACGGTATGCAGACCGGAGTGGCATTGAATCCCAAAACACCGGTTTCTGTCCTGGAACATCTGATGGACAGAATTGATATGGTACTGATCATGAGCGTGAATCCGGGATTTGGAGGTCAGAGCTATCTTCCGGATACTTCCAGAAAACTTCGGGATCTGCGCAGGATGCTGTCTGCTACCGGAAATGAGGAAGTGGATGTGCAGGTCGATGGCGGAATCAATCTGGATACGATTGATGAGGTTCTCACAGCAGGAGCCAACATCATTGTAGCCGGATCTGCGGTTTTTAATGGGGATCTTGTTCACAACATTCAGACGCTTCAGGAAAAGATTGATCATTATAATCATCCTGCAGTCTGAATGAGAGATGGCAATCAAATTAATCGTCATAAAAATTGAAAACAGGTGAAAAAAGTGAAGACATGTATAATCACAGGGGGCATGATCGATCAGGGTTTTGCCCTTCCTTTTATTCAGAAACAGAATTTTGATATTATTCTTGCGGCAGATAAAGGGCTGGAATTTTGCTATGAAAACCAGATAGAGCCTACCTATATACTGGGAGATTTTGACAGCCTTTCCCCTGAGATCTTAAGCTATTATAAAGAACACCATACAGCGCCAATCCGCGAATTTAACCCGGTGAAGGACAATACAGATACGGACATCGCTTTTGACCAGGCGCTTGCGCTTGGCAGTAAGGAAATCTATATGATCGGAGCAACCGGAGGAAGGCTGGATCACTTTATCAGTATTCTGCAGAATATGAAGACAGCCTGGGAGCGGAAAGTGCCTGCCTATATTGTGGATAGTAATAATTTGATCACCCTGCCCTGTGAAAATGATTTTACGATTTCAAGGGAGGAACAATTTGGCAAATATGTATCGTTCTTCCCGCTGGAAGAGGAAGTGGCAATGATTACACTGGAAGGATTTAAGTATCCTCTTGAGCATCGACGGCTGACGAACACATCCGGCGGGCTCTGTGTCAGCAATGAAATTACAGAGGAATATGGTCATGTTATATATGAGGGCGGTATTCTGATTATGGTTCAGTCCAAAGACTGAAATAGAAAGCATCGGAGGAAAAGAAAATGAAATTAGGTATCGTGGGACTTCCCAATGTGGGAAAGAGTACCCTGTTCAACTCACTGACGAAAGCCGGAGCAGAAAGTGCAAATTATCCGTTCTGTACAATCGATCCCAATGTGGGAATTGTACCGGTACCGGATCAGAGAATCCAGCTGCTTGGCGAATTTTATCATTCCAAAAAAGTGACTCCGGCAGTCATTGAATTTGTTGATATCGCAGGACTTGTAAAAGGTGCTTCCAAAGGAGAGGGACTTGGAAATCAGTTCCTGGCGAATATTCGTGAGGTGGATGCGATTGTTCATGTGGTGCGCTGTTTTGAGGATCCCAATGTGATCCATGTAGATGGCAGCATTGATCCTGCAAGGGATATTGAAACCATTGATCTGGAGTTGATTTTTGCTGATCTGGAAGTGCTGGAGCGCAGAATGTCCAAAACGGTAAAGGCTGCAAGGATGGACAAAGAGGCGGCAAAGGAACTGGAATTCCAGGAACGTCTGAAAGCACTTCTGGAGGATGGCAAAGATGCAATTCTCATGGAGCTTCAGAATGAAGATGAAGAAAAATGGATGGCGGAGTACAATCTGCTGACAGGTAAGCCGGTAATCTATGCGGCAAATGTGGCAGAAGAGGATCTCTCTGATGATGGAAATTCCAATGAAAATGTTGCCAGGGTACGGGCGTACGCGAAAGAGCATAACAGTGAAGTCTTCGTAATCTGTGCAGAGATCGAGAGTGAAATCTCGGAACTGGAAGAGGATGAGAAGAAGATGTTTCTGGAAGATCTTGGCCTTGCAGAATCCGGACTGGAAAAACTGGTTGCTGCCAGCTATCGGCTGTTAGGTCTTATGAGCTTCCTGACAGCGGGAGAGGATGAAACACGCGCATGGACCATCAAGATCGGAACAAAGGCCCCGCAGGCGGCAGGTAAGATTCATACCGATTTTGAGCGCGGATTTATTAAGGCAGAAGTAGTCAATTATCAGGATCTGCTCGACTGCGGTTCCTATGCGGCGGCAAGGGACAAAGGCCTGGTAAGGATGGAAGGGAAAGATTATGTAGTACGTGATGGGGATGTGATTCTGTTCCGGTTCAATGTGTGATGGATAGTTTGCTGACTGACATATAGGAGACGGAAAGGAAGCTTTTTCTATGGATATGCAGATTAACTT
Organism: Fusicatenibacter sp.; assembly: GCA_022766945.1. GTDB lineage: Bacteria > Bacillota > Clostridia > Lachnospirales > Lachnospiraceae > Fusicatenibacter. The sequence goes on from JALEOU010000071.1 coordinate 70,793, forward strand.
TCCACATCTTGGTATTTATCTGGACCATGTGGGAAAGAGTATCAGTGTTTTTGGTTTCCCGATTGCCTATTACGGGATTGTCATTGTCACAGGTATGATGATTGCGATCTGGATGGCAACCTGCGAGGCCAAAAGAACCGGACAGAATCCGGACCAGTATATTGATATCGCGATGATCGGAATTGCAGCAGGAATTGTTGGCGCAAGAATTTATTATGTTGTGTTTGCCTGGGATCATTATAAAAATGATTTGTTGAGTATTTTTAATATTCGTCAGGGCGGACTTGCGATATATGGCGGTATCATTGGAGCGTGCATCGCGGTTCTGATTTACAGCAGAATTACGAAAAAAAGCTTTTGGCTGATCATGGATACTGCCAGCATGAGTATCGTGTTTGGTCAGATTATGGGCCGGTGGGGTAATTTCTTCAACCGGGAAGCATTTGGCGGTTATACGGACAATCTTCTGGCTATGCAGCTTCCGGTATCCGCCGTACGCGTCAATGAGATTACAAAGGAAATGTGGGAACATCTTGTTACGATAGATGGGGTGGATTTCATTCAGGTACATCCAACATTTTTGTATGAAAGTTTGTGGAATGTGGGTGTTTTGCTGTTTTTGTTGTGGTTTCGCAAACGGAAAAAGTTTGAGGGGGAAGTATTTCTCGCTTATCTGGCAGGATACGGACTTGGTCGTGTCTGGATCGAAGGACTTCGAACAGATCAGCTCTTGCTTCCGGGCGTTGGAATTCCGGTATCCCAGCTGCTTTCTGCACTGCTGGTGGTGATAGGAATTACAGCTATCATTCTTGGACGCAGAAGAAGTGCAAAGAAACATATGATAAAAGAAGAACAGGTTTGATGTAAAATGCATCAAACCTGTTCTTCTTTTATGGTCAGGCTCAGTTGTCAGTCGACTTATTTCATGATTTTGCGGAAAAGAGCAGTCAGATCTTCAACGGAAGCATCTTTTGGATTACCCGGTGCGCAGGCATCTGCGAAAGCGGACTGTGCGAGGAAAGGAAGATCTTCTTCTTTGACTGCCTCCAGAGTTGCAGGAATTCCGACATCTTCGGACAGCTGTTTCACTGCGTCGATAGCTGCTTTGCGGTATTCCTCCTGAGTCATCTCATCAACACCTTTGACGCCCATAGCCCTTGCAATCTCACGGTATTTTTCACCGGTGCATTCCTGATTGTATTCCATGACAATGGGAAGCATCATGGCACAGGCTACACCGTGAGGTGTGTCATAGACAGCACCAAGTGTATGTGCCATAGAGTGTGCGATACCGAGACCTACATTGGAGAATCCCATACCGGCGATATACTGACCAAGCGCCATACCCTCGCGGCCTTCTTTTGTGTTTGCAACGGCTCCGCGAAGAGATCTGGAGATGATTTCGATGGCTTTGAGATGGAACATGTCGGTCATTTCCCATGCTGCTTTTGTGGTATAACCTTCGATAGCATGAGTCAGGGCATCCATACCGGTGGAAGCAGTCAGGCCCTTTGGCATGGAGGACATCATATCCGGATCAACAACTGCGATGATCGGCATATCATGAGGATCAACGCATACAAATTTACGTTTTCTTTCTACATCTGTGATTACATAGTTAATCGTTACCTCAGCAGCAGTTCCTGCGGTGGTCGGAACAGCGATGATCGGAACGCAGGGCCTGGTAGTGGCAGCAGTTCCCTCAAGGCTTCTGACATCTTCAAATTCCGGATTGGCGATGATGATACCGATAGCTTTTGCGGTGTCCATGGAGGAACCGCCGCCGATTGCTATAATATAGTCTGCACCGGAATTTTTAAAGGACAAAACACCGTGCTGTACGTTCTCGATGGTCGGGTTTGCCTTGATATTGGTATAGAGCTGGAAATCCAGTCCGTTGGCAGAGAGGATATCCGTTACTTTGGAAGTTACATTGAATTTTACCAGATCCGGGTCGGAGCAAACAAATGCTTTTACAAAGCCGTGAGCTTTTGCTTCAGTGGCGATTTCCTGGATGGCGCCGGCACCATGATAGGAAGTCTGGTTTAACATAATACGATTTGCCATAATCTTGATCTCCTTTGCTTATCGTTTGGAACGGGCATCGTACGAGTGCTCATCCCTTCTTTTGTTATTATCTTAACAATTTGTCAGGGAAAAAGAAAGTGACAAAAGCATTAAAATGTAACATTTACAGTAATTGTTCTGCTTCTGAATTGGGTCTGCAAACCAGATTCTGTAACTGTCCAGGTGTTCGGTACGTTCCGACAGTTTAATCAAGAATATCATGCTGTTCAAACAAAAGAGACAATTTGGCAGGCATTGCCTGAATCAGAAGGTCAGAAAGTTCTGCCGGTGACTGCTCCATACCACAGAGTACCCATTTGACGGTCATGGCAATGGAACCCTGACAATACATCTCAAGCAAAAACTGCATTTCCTCTGTTGGATTCTGGCCTGTTTTCTCACGGATCAGATCCTGATAAAACTGAAAAATCAGCTGGAAATCGTGTTCCCGCAGGGAATTCTGACTGTCATAACGAAAGGCCGCAGCAAAAAAAAGCTGCTCCTTGGCGATATAAGTGAATTTTTTCTCAAGGCCTTCCGAGATCGTTTTCCCACGTCCCATATGCTCAAAGGATTTGAGCAGCAGTTTATCAAAATACCAGTTAATCAAATCATATTTATCCAGAAAATTACGATAGAAAGTCTGTCTTGTGAGATGACAGTGTTCTGTGATCTGCCGTACAGTAATGGAATCGACAGAGGTTGTTTTCATGCATTCTTTCATGGACTGTGCAAGACGGTATTTTGTTTTTTCACTTCTGGTAAGCTGTTCCGGAAATTCCGGATCCGGGTGATTCATCTGTACTTCCTTTCTGTCATTCCATATAAGTTTAAATGACATATTTATTCAGTCATCTGCAGGACAATGACATGGTACTTTTATTTATTATAGACGATTCTGTTTCAAAAGTAAAACTGTTCTCATGGGATCATCCCCCACTTTTATATCCAAACCCCTCATTTTCAGATGATAAGTCGTATAGATTTCACTTTTTGTGGGAAAACAAAAGTAAAACAGTGCACATTTTCCCACCAGTCCCCAAAGACTGAAAAAACCGCATAAATACGCCATTTTTTGGAAAAAAGTTAAAGTGAAAATTGAAAAAAAGCCCTTGCTATTTTCAGGAAATTGAGATAGAATAAGACCATAAGTGGTAGAAAGTGGTGAAAAGTGGTGCGAAAGGGAGGGAATGTGGCAGTTCCTTCCGGACGCGATACGTGAGATGGTGTGTGGGGAGACCTCCATCTCAAGTGATAAGAGGGTTTTCGTTATGTTCATGGGAGAGTACAGTCATACGATTGACGCGAAGGGAAGACTAATTATACCGTCTAAGTTCAGAGAACAGTTGGGAGATGAGTTCGTGCTGACGAAGGGATTGGACGGTTGCCTTTCCATTTACCCGAATGACGAATGGGTTGCCTTTGAAGAGAAGCTGAGAGCCTTACCACTTACAAACAAAAACGCCAGAACTTTTTCCCGATTCTTTGTAGCAGGCGCTACATCCTGCGAGCTGGACAAGCAGGGGAGAATTCTCGTACCGGCAACGCTGCGGGAATTTGCCGGTCTGGATAAGGATGTGGTTCTTACCGGCAATATTAACCGGATTGAAATCTGGAGCAAGGAAAAATGGAACGAAAACAGTAATTATGATGATATGGATGCCATCGCGGAATCGATGGAAGAGATGGGCATTGTGATCTGATCTGTTTCGTTGGAATACAGGAGATGACCATGGAATTTTCTCATACATCAGTACTGCTGAAGGAAACCATTTCGAATCTGAAGATAAAACCGGACGGTATCTACGTAGACGGGACACTGGGAGGCGCAGGGCACGCCAGCTGTGTGTGCGAACGCTTGTCTGCCATGGGGAGATTCATAGGGATAGATCAGGACGAGGCTGCAATAGCTGCTGCGGGTAAAAGACTGGAACCATTTGGTGATCAGGTGACGATTATCCGCAGCAATTATTGCAATATGGTCCCGGAACTGGCAAAACTTGGGATCTGCGGTGTGGATGGAATCCTTCTTGATCTGGGAGTATCCTCCTATCAACTGGATAACGCCGAGCGGGGATTTACCTATCGTGAGGATGTTCCGCTTGACATGCGAATGGACCAGCGTGCAGCGCTGTCTGCATATGATGTTGTGAACAGTTACAGTGAGGAAGAACTTTTTCGTATTTTACATGAGTACGGAGAGGAACGATTTGCTGGGAGAATTGCGAAAAATATATGTAAAGACCGTATGAATGCGCCGATTCGAACAACTGGGGAGTTAATCGATATCATCAGGCGCTCCATACCGGCTAAAATAAGGGCGACCGGCGGACATCCGGCTAAGAGGACCTTTCAGGCGATCAGAATTGAGGTGAATCAGGAACTGACCGTGCTGGAGGAGTCGTTGGATGGAATGATTGATCTCTTAAATGACGGTGGGCGGTTATGCGTCATCACCTTTCATTCGCTGGAGGACCGCCTTGTAAAAAACATTTTTAGAAAAAACGAGCATCCGTGTACCTGTCCGCCGGAATTTCCGGTTTGTGTATGCGGTAAAAAGTCCAAGGGAACAGTTGTAACTCGGAAACCGATCTTGCCGGGCGATGAGGAGATGACAGCAAATCCGCGTTCGAAAAGCGCAAAGCTGCGCGTGTTTGAACGAAAAGTGTGACCGCTCGGACAAAGGAGAAACAGTTATGACCAAATTGGAGCGAGGAAGGGTAAATTCATCGAGACGAACGGTTGGATATACAACAGATACATTTGAAGACGGAAATGCAGTTCGACGGATTGCGGTGGAACCACAGCAGATACCCGAAACAGAACCAGCCCGTCTGAAGCCGCAGGTGAGCAGGCAGACCAGAAAAAACAGAGTACGGGCTACACAGATGGGCAAAGGATACGTTCTGTTTTTGGCGGTTGTCTGCGCAGCAATCGTAGGGATGTGTGTAGTATATCTTCAAATGCAGACCACAATCACTACACAGACAAAAGATATTGCATCAAAAGAGAGAGAACTGAGTGATCTGAAAGCAGACAATGATGCTTACTATAACACAACGATTGCTTCCGTGGATATGGAGGCGATCAAAGATGCCGCATTGAATCGGCTTGGCATGAAGTATGCGGATGAGTCGCAGATCATTTATTATGATACATCAGGAAGCAGCTATGTGAGACAATACAAAGACGTACCGGATGCGAAGTAGGTGGACGTGTGAAGAAAAAACGAAAAATAAGAAGACGAAACAGGCCACTTCCCAAACGAAAAATTGACAGCAGGATGAGTAGAAAACTGGTAGCACTCTTTATCGGAGTGATACTGGTTTTCGTTGCTTTAGCCGTTGATCTTACGTATGTGAATGCCACAAAGGGTGAGAAATATGAGCGCCAGGTTCTCAGCCAGACGCAGCAATCGTACGACAGCCGAACCATTCCTTATAAGCGGGGGGATATTACTGACCGAAACGGTACAATTCTTGCAACCAGCGAAAAGGTGTACAATGTGATACTGGATTGCAAGGTAACCAACACGGTTGTGACGAAGAATAAAGAAGAAACGACTCCGTATGTGGAGCCTACAGTAAGTGCTCTGGTGAATGTGCTTGGGCTGGATGAAGAAATGATCCGGAAAAAACTCACCGATGAGAAGACAAAAGACAGTCCGTATCAGATCCTTGTAAAGCAGATTTCAATTAATGAAAAGAAAAAATTTGAGGAATATGTGGATGAGTATGCCGATATCTCAAACAAAGATCTGAGTGAAGCGGAACAGGCAGTCAAAGCGGAGCGGGCCAATATCAAGGGAGTCTGGTTTGAAGAAGATTATAAACGTGTGTATCCTTTGAAATCACTGGCCTGTGATCTGATCGGGTTTACCTATACGGGCAATACTGCGGATTGGGGAATTGAAGGTTATTATTCCAGTGTGCTCAATGGAGTCAACGGAAGACAGTTTGGCTATTACAATGAAGATGCAGACATTGAGCAGACGATTATTGAACCCACTGCGGGAAACAATGTGGTATCAACCATAGATGTCAATGTACAGCAGATCATCCGCACTGCGATCGAGAATTTTAATGTGAGAATTAACACCGGAGGTGACGGGACGGAGACAGACGAAGAAGACTGCAGAGTCAAGGGAGCAAAAAATATCGGTGTGATTGTGCTGGATCCAAACAATGGGGAAATCCTCGGAATGGACTCCTCAGACTGGTATGATCTGAATGATCCCAGAAATCTGCAGCTGTTTTATTCAGATGAGGAAATTGAAGCGATGGATAACGCGGAAATGATGGATGCGCTGAATGAAATCTGGAGAAACTATTGTATTTCAGATGCTTATGAACCTGGTTCCACGGCGAAGCCTATGAATGTAGCAGCAGCCTACGCATGTAACGTAATTGATGATGACAGTACCTTTGTCTGTGATGGTATCAAGAAGGTTGCAGATCGGGAAATCAAGTGTTCTATCTATCCAAGCGGTCACGGTACGGAGTCTCCTGGGGATGCGCTGAAAAACTCCTGTAATGACGCGCTGATGCAGATTGCTGATCTGTTGGGAAGAACGGATTTTCTGCGGTATCAGGAAATCTATGGCTTTGGATCACGGACCGGAATTGATCTGCCCGGCGAAGCCTATGGTCTGATTCACACAGAGGAGACAATGGGAGTGACAGAACTTGCCACCTCTTCTTTCGGCCAGGGCTATACAGTCACAATGATACAGCAGGCTGCCGCATTTTCTTCTGTCATCAACGGAGGATATTATTACCAGCCTCATGTTATGAAATGTATTACCAATGCAGACGGTGCGGTTGTGCAGAATAATGAAGCCAAGGTACTGCGCCAGACGATTTCGGCAGAACTCAGTGAAAAGATGAGAGGCTTTCTGCAGACCGCGGTGCGGGAAGGAACCGGAAAAAGTGCCAAGGTAACCGGCTATACCATGGGAGGAAAGACAGGAACTGCACAGAAATATCCCCGCGGCAATGGAAAATATCTGGTGTCGTTTATTGGATTTGCTCCGGTGGATGATCCGCAGGTGGTTGTTTATGTAGTTATTGATGAGCCGAATGTGGAAGATCAGGCAAACAGCGTGCTGGCTCAGGAAGTGGCGAAGGAGATTTTTTCAGAGATTCTTCCTTATATGAATCTGTTTCCGGATGACACCGATATTGAGACCGGGGAAGGCTCCGAAATCGGAACAGACGATGAAAATGTACCGGATCCCCCCAGTTCTGATGAAGATGAGAGTGTGACAAATGGCGGCAATAATCTGCAGACCGGTGGAATTACCAACGAGGATGCAAAGATTACCAACGAATAAGTGAAGGAATAACCCCATAAAAGGTTCCATATAGTGTTAAGAAGCCGGAGTCTTTTATGGGGATTTTTATGCGCAAAAATAAAACCTATCATAAGAAAAAGATTGTCCTTCTCTTTTTCCTTTGCACGGCGCTTCTTTTGGTGCTTGTGGGTCGGCTGGTTTATCTGATGGTCTTTCGGTCAGATTACTATTCTGACAAAGCGGATGAACTTCATGAACGGGAGCGGGATATTAAGGCACCCCGCGGTCAAATACTGGATGCGCAGAATAAAGTACTGGCGGCTAATCGCACTGTCTGTACGATTTCCGTAATTCACAGTCAGATCAAAGAACCGGAAAAAGTGATTGATATGCTGATAAAGGAATTGGGAATCTCCAGGGAAACAGCCACAAAACGAGTGGAGAAGCGATCTTCTATCGAGCGTGTCATGACGAACGTGGATAAGGAAACCGGTGATCGAATCCGCAGCTATGGATATGAGGGCGTGAAAGTGGACGAGGATTTTAAACGGTATTATCCCTATGGTGATCTTGCATCCAAAGTCCTTGGCTTTACCGGAAGTGATAATCAGGGGATTATTGGACTGGAAGTGAAATATGATGAGGTATTGGAGGGGGTGAATGGAAAAATACTGACCACAACCGATGCAAGGGGAATTGAGCTGGATGGAGTTGGAGAGAGCCGTATCGAGCCGATTGCGGGCTATGATTTGAAAATCAGTCTGGATGCCAATATCCAGAAGTACTGCCAGCAGGCGGCGGAAAAAGTGATGGAGGAAAAAGAAGCGGACAGTGTTTCTGTTTTGCTTATGAATCCGCAGAACGGAGAAATCTACGCCTGTGTGAATGTCCCTGAATTTGATCTCAATGCCCCCTTTACCCTGAACAATGGTCAGAATACGGAAGGTCTTGGTGAAAAAGAACTGCAGGATCTGCGAAATAAAATGTGGAGAAATGAATGTATCAACGATACTTACGAACCGGGTTCGACTTTTAAGATTATTACGATGTCAGCCGGCTTGGAAGAAGGAGTTGTCACTCCCACCGACGGGTTTTCCTGCTGCGGATATAAAGTAGTGGAAGATCGGCGGATCCACTGCCATAAACGGACGGGGCACGGTGCGGAAACTTTCGTGCAGGGGGTTCAGAATTCCTGTAACCCGGTATTTATCGAGGTGGGGTTAAGACTTGGAGTGAAAAATTTTTGCAGCTATTTTCGACAGTTTGGACTCATGGATAAGACGGGGATTGATCTTCCGGGAGAAGCATCCACGATCATGCATAAGGAGGAAAATATTGGCCAGGTGGAACTGGCCACGATGTCCTTTGGGCAGTCCTTTCAGATTACACCAATCCGTCTTGCGGCAAGTGTGTCTGCGCTGATTAACGGGGGAAAACAGATTACTCCGCATTTTGGTGTGGAAGTTCTGGATGCGGATGGAAATGTTGTTGAAGTTTTAAACTATGATACAGATAAAACAGTGATTTCGGAGGAAACCTCAAAATTGGTTCGGGAAATCCTTGAGACCGTCGTTTCAGAAGGCTCCGGAAAGAATGCGTACATTGAAGGGTATTCGATCGGAGGGAAAACCGCAACCTCACAGACACTTCCAAGGAGTGCCAACCGCTATATTTCTTCCTTTCTTGGATTTGCGCCGGCCGAGAACCCGACAGTACTTGGGCTTTGCATTATTCGGAATCCGCAGGGGATTTATTATGGGGGGACGATCTGTGCTCCTGTGATGCGGGATATCTTTCAGAATGTCTTTCCTTATCTTGGCATTGAAAAGGAAGTTAGTGAAGAAAGTGAATAAAGAGAAAACTGTTGATAAATACCATAAAAAGCTATATACTGAGGAAGGCAAAAGAGAAAATAATCGGTGCGCTGCACCAGGGATAAATGATAAAAGAAGAAAGCAGAACGGGTTGGTTTTGCCTGGATGGAGGTTATTATGGAACTTGCAGGAAAAAAGGTTCTGGTATTCGGAACCGGGAAAAGCGGTATCGGAGCGGCGGATTTGCTGCGAAAAACAGGAGCAGATGTGATACTCTATGACGGAAACGGAAATCAGAATTCGGATGAGATTCTGGGACGTCTTGAGAATCCAAATGGTGTACGTATCGTTCTTGGAAATTTTCCGGAGAAGCTGATGTCAGATCTGGATCTGGCCGTACTAAGTCCGGGTGTGCCCACAGATCTTCCGGAGGTACTGGCGATGAAGGCACAGGGCATTCGTATCTGGGGCGAAGTTGAGCTTGCCTATGAGACAGGAAAGGGAACTGTGCTGGCGATTACGGGAACCAACGGCAAAACTACGACAACCTCACTCCTCGGAGAAATTATGAAAGCTTTCCGGGCAGATGTAAAAGTAGTGGGCAATATCGGAACGCCGTATACTTCTGTTGCCCTCGAGGAAACAGATGATACGGTTACAGTTGCAGAGATCAGCAGTTTCCAGCTGGAAACCATAGAGAAATTTCATCCGATGGCCAGCGCGATTACCAATATCACGGAGGATCATCTGAACCGTCATCATACGATGGAGGAATATATCAGAGTCAAAGAACTGATCACAAAGAATCAGACAATGGAGGATCTTTGTGTACTGAATTATGAGGATGAGATTCTTCGGCCGTTTGGAGAACAGCTTAAGGCGGAACAGAAGGTGCAGGTGATGTATTTTTCCAGTCTTCGGGCTCTGGAAGAGGGAATGTACTATCAGGATGGAGGAATCTATCTCGCTGATGAAAATGGAACGCTTCTCGTGACAAAAACGGAGGATCTGAAGCTTCTGGGATTACATAATTTTGAAAATGTGATGGTGGCAGTAGCAATGGCCCTCCATGCAGGTGTCCCCATGGATACAGTACGCAAAGTGATCCGAAGCTTTGCCGGTGTGGAACATCGGATTGAGTATGTCTGCGAGAAAGACGGCATTGTTTATTATAACGACTCCAAGGGAACGAATCCGGATGCAGCGATCAAGGGAATTCAGGCGATGAACCGTCCGACCCTGCTGATCGGCGGAGGATATGACAAACAGTCGACTTATGAAGAGTGGATCCGTGCTTTTGACGGAAAGGTACGGTATCTGGTGCTGATCGGAGCGACAAAAGAGAAGATTGCAGAGGCGGCGAGGGAGGTTGGCTTTACAGATATCCTGTTTGCAGGGGATTTAAAAGAGGCCGTACAGATCTGCCATCAGAAAGCGAATCCGGGCGATGCAGTGCTCCTCTCTCCGGCATGTGCAAGCTGGGATCAGTTCAAAAGTTATGAACAGAGGGGTGAACTGTTCAAGGAGTATGTAAGAGCCCTGTAAAAAGCCCCTGGAAGAATGTATGGCTTTTTCATCGGATGCATATGCTGTAAGGAAGGCGTGTGATCCGGCGGTGGATATGACGGATAACAAATCAAAACAGAAAATAGATGAAGTGCTGCTGGTATTAGTGCTGCTTCTCCTGGCGGGAGGCCTGGTGATTCTTTACAGTACCAGCGCTTACAATGGCCGGGTGAAATTTCAGGACCCGGCCTATTATTTTAAAAAGCAGCTTTTCTCCAGCCTGCTTGGACTCCTTCTGATGTATGTGATTTCAGAAATGGATTACCACAGATTGTCCGAATGGGCGCCATGGCTGTATCTTGTATCCCTTGGTCTTTCGACAGCGGTACTCTTTTTTGGAAGCGAATACAATGGTTCCAGAAGATGGCTGACCATCGGCCCGCTGTCGTTTCAGCCTTCCGAATTCGCAAAAGTTGCGGTGATACTCTTTCTTTCCTGGGTGGTTGAGAAAACCCGTCGAAAGACAACAAGTCTCTGGTTTATGATGAGTGTTCTCGCCAGCGCACTTCCGATTGTTGCACTGGTCGGGTCCAACAATCTGAGCACGGCGATTATTATTCTTGGGATTGCAATTTTTGTCATTTTTATCTCGAATCCAAAATATCTGCCGTTTCTTGGAATCGGAGGTGTGGGAATCGGATTTATCGGTATTTTCCTTAGCCTGGAAAGTTATCGTCTGGAAAGAATCGCAATCTGGAAAAATCCGGAAGCATATGAGAAAGGATTTCAGACCATACAGGGCTTATACGCCATAGGAAGCGGAGGGATTTTCGGAAGGGGACTGGGAAGCAGTATGCAGAAGCTTGGATTTGTTCCGGAAGCACAGAATGATATGATTTTCTCTATTATCTGTGAAGAATCAGGTCTTGTGGGAGCCTGCATTGTAATTCTTCTTTTCGGACTTCTGATCTGGAGACTGATGGTTATCGCGGTGCATGCAAAGGATTTGTGCGGCGCACTGATTGCAGGAGGCATTATGGGGCATATTGCGCTTCAGGTCATCCTGAATATTGCAGTGGTGACTAATACGATTCCAAATACCGGAATTACACTGCCGTTTATCAGCTATGGAGGAACCTCGGTGGTTTTTCTGCTTGGAGAAATGGGGCTGGCACTTTCTGTGAGCCGTCAGGACACCTTTTCGTAATTTCTGCATATGGTAATCAGGAGTAGAAAGAGATGGGGTAAGGCAAATTGGGTGTATATCATATCCTGGGAGGCAGACCCCTTCACGGTCGGATTACGGTACAGAAATCCAAAAATGCGGTATTGCCTATGATTGCAGCAGCACTTCTTTGTGAGGAAACCGTGGTTCTGAAAGGGTGTCCGCATATTTCCGATGTCTGTGATATGGTGGAAATTCTGAAAATGCTCGGAGCAAAGGTTTTGTGGGAAGGTTCTGATTTGTACCTGGAGTGTAAAACAGTTGAAAATGATACCGTCGAAGGAGCGCTGGCCGAGAAAATGCGCTCCTCTGTTCTTTTTCTGGGAAGTCTTCTGGGAAGAAAAGGAAGGGCTGTTGTGCATGCGCCGGGAGGATGCACAATTGGAAAGAGGCCTACGGATCTGCACCAGATGGCACTTGCACGGCTTGGGGCACATGTGGAGGAAAAAAACTGTGAAATTATCGCAGAAGCAAAACGGCTGACAGGAACATTGATTGTATTTCCGAAAGTCAGTGTGGGTGCAACGGAAAATGCGGTGCTTTGCGGTGTCCTGGCAGAGGGAGTTACCGTTTTGGAAAATTGCGCCAGGGAACCGGAAATCTGGCATTTGTGTCAATTACTGAACAATATGGGCGCAAAGATTGAAGGGGCAGGGACATCCAGAATTGTGATCCGGGGAGTTGGCAGACTGCATGGGTGCACCTTTCTGGTACCGCCGGACAGAATTGCTGCGGGGACTTATCTGATGGCCGGGGCAATTACCCGAGGAACAGTGATTCTGGAAGAAGCACCGGTGGAGGAAATGGGGGCAGTTCTTGGCGTCTATGAGAAAATGGGTGGACAATATGCCATCATCGGTGGTACACTGGTAACGGACAGCCAAAATGTTCATCTGGCAGTTCCATATCTGGAAACTTCCGGTTACCCGGGATTTCCTACGGATCTTCAGTCTCTGTATCTGGCAGTGGCGGTGACGCTTGAAGGGAGCAGCCGGATTCGGGAAACGATTTTTGAAGACCGTATGAAAACAGCGGGAGAGTTAAGGAAGATGGGTGCAAAGCTAAAGATAGAGGATCAGGAGATCTGTACAGAAAACAGCAGATTGCTGGGTGCTGATGTGACTTCCACAGATCTGAGGGGAGGCGCGGCTTTGGTTATTGCAGCTCTTGGAGCAAAGGGAATCACAACGATTCGCAGGATTCACCTGATGGAACGGGGTTATGAGCGTTTCCCTGAGAATCTGTCTGCACTTGGAGCGAAGATTCTGGTGGAGAACGAAGCGCTTGTCTGAGAAAAAGGGGAGATTCAAAGAAACATGAAGCAGAAGAAGGGCAAAAGAATCAGCAGAAAGAAAAAGTGGAAACTTGCAGCCGCATTTTCGGGCGGTGTTGGTCTTGGAGTACTTCTTTTCCTTGGCGCGTTTCAGGTATGCCATGTGGAGGTAAACGGCAATACACGGTATACTGAAGAGGAGGTCCGTGAAATGGCCATGGAGGATTCGTTGGCGTTTAATACGTTTTTGCTGACAACATTTCATTCCAGAGTGGATATGGGCAGCATTCCGTTCATGGAATCCCTGGAATTTGAGTATGTATCAAACGATACCGTCCGAATCAATGTCACGGAAAAGAAAACAATCGGATATGTGGAATTTGAGAATCAGAAAGTATACTTTGATAAAGATGGAATCGTACTTGAATGCATACCGGATGGGAGTGCAGCAAAGGATGTGCTCGTATCAGAGCCGCTTGAAAGTGATACCGTCGATGCAGTTCAGGAAGGCGCCGGGGGGAATACACCGCCGGATCCTTCTGCCGGGGAGAGCGCATCAGATGTGTCGCCGGAGAATCCTGCGGGAGATTCTACAGATGTAACCGCAAAGGATACGGAAAATGTGGTACAGGAGACGGAGTCGCTTGCATCGGATACGATTCAGAGCGCGAGGGTTACGGTATCGGAATTTCATCCGACGCTGGAAAATGTGCCGTTGGTTACGGGACTGGTGTTTGATTCTGTGGAAGAGAATCAGCCGCTGAACGTGGAAGATCCTTCGGTGTTCCGAACGATTCTGGCCATTACCTGGATGATTGAGAAATATGATATTTCTCCGGATTATGTGGAATTCTGTGAAGACGGCCGGATTGTGCTGCATTATTATGATACCGTGCGTGTCCTGCTGGGGCAGGATGATAACCTGGAGGAAAAGATGACGAAACTTTCCGCGATTCTTCCAAAGCTTGCCGGGATGTCGGGTGTCCTGCATATGGAAGATTATACAGAAGAGAATGGAAATTTCGTCTTTACCAAAGATGTGGCAGAGGAAGAGGCAAAGCCGGAAGAATAACGGGAATTTCGAAAAAAATGAAAAAAACTGTTGATTAATTTTGGATTTAATTATATTATATCTGTATGTATGACTATGAAAATACAGGACTATAGTAGTGTTTGAAGTGATAGACAGCAGGTCAGATAAAGGAGGAAGTTCAAATTGTTAGAAATCATGACAAATGAGGCAGAATCATCTGCAAAGATTATTGTGATCGGTGTGGGTGGTGCAGGAAATAATGCTGTGAATAGAATGGTTGAAGAATCCATTGGCGGTGTTGAATTTGTTGGCGTGAATACAGATAAACAGGCTTTGACTCTCTGCAAGGCACCGACGATCCTTCAGATCGGCGAGAAGCTTACCAAAGGGCTCGGTGCAGGTGCGAAACCGGAAGTTGGCGAGAAAGCTGCTGAGGAGAGCGTAGAGGAATTGAAGCAGATTATGGAAGGCGCAGACATGGTGTTCGTTACCTGTGGTATGGGCGGCGGAACCGGAACCGGCGCTGCACCTGTTGTGGCAGGAGTCGCAAAAGAGATGGGCATCCTGACGGTAGGCGTTGTGACGAAGCCTTTCAAGTTTGAAGCAAAAACCCGTATGAGCAATGCTTTGATGGGAATTGAGAAACTGGAACAGAATGTTGATACATTGATTGTGATCCCCAATGACAAGCTTCTTGAGATTGTAGATCGCCGTACGACCATGCCGGAAGCATTGAAGAAGGCAGATGAGGTATTACAGCAGGCGGTTCAGGGTATTACAGATCTGATCAATCTGCCGGCTCTGATTAATCTGGATTTCGCAGATGTTCAGACAGTTATGACAGACAAAGGAATTGCACATATCGGTATCGGTGAGGCGAAGGGCGATGATAAAGCACTGGAAGCTGTACAGCAGGCAGTATCCAGCCCGCTTCTTGAGACCACTATTGAAGGTGCAAGTCATGTAATCATTAATATTTCCGGAGACATTTCTCTAATGGATGCAAATGATGCAGCAAGCTATGTACAGAATCTTGCAGGAGAGGATGCCAATATTATTTTTGGCGCGATGTATGATGATTCTGTTACAGATACTGCAAGAATTACCGTAATTGCTACCGGTCTGAATGATGCGACTGCAAAGCAGCCCAGCGTCAGCCGCAAAGAGCCTGCAAAGGATTCCAGGAAGAACGCATTTTCCAGCAACAGTTATCAGATGCCGTCCTATACTGCTCCGAAGACAGCGCCGACTCCGGCACCGGCACCGCAGCCTCAGGTGAGAGCTCAGGCACAGACGGGCATGACCAGTAATGTACCGAAGAAGGATATCCAGATTCCGGACTTCCTGAAAAACAGAAGATAAGCAGCGCAAAAAAGCTGAAAGAAAAAGAGTCCCAGTCGATGGATCAAAAATTGGTCCGTTTTGACTGGGGCTCTTTTGCGTGATCCGGTGTCTCCGGAAGATTATGCCCGATCAGAGAAATACAGCTGCTTGATATGCTCCACCGGCATATCCTTTCCGGTCCAGATCCGAAAAGCTTCCGCACCCTGATACAGAAGCATATACATACCGTTGAAGATTTTACAGCCGGATTGTTCTGCAAGTGAAAGCAGTTTGGTCTTGCGTGGATTGTAAATCAGATCCGACACGATCAATCCTTCGTGAAACAGGCTGGTATCTTCAATAATGGAGTGGTCTGTATCCGGAGCCATTCCAACCGACGTGGCATTGACCAGGATAGTACTTTGAGCCAGACTGGAACGAAGGGATGTAATGTCTGCCTGATCATACAATGCGGCATGACAGTCGGTGGTTTCATTCACAGCATCGATCAGCTCTTTCATTCTGGGATAGAAGCGGCTGGAAGAACGAATGAAGACATTCAGTTCCTTTACGCCGTCCAGAGCAGCCTGTGCGCAGACTGCGGAAGCGGCACCTCCACCGCCCATGAGAGTCATGGTCTTTCCGATAATATCGTAGCCTGCATCAATCACAGACTGCATATAGCCTACACCGTCTGTAGTGGTTCCGATCAGGCGTCCATTGTCATTTACAACTGTATTTACTGCTTTTGTGAGGCGGGCTGCAGGTGAAATTTCATCGAGCAGTTCCACTACGCGGTTTTTATTGGGCATCGTCAGGTTAAAGCCCCTGGCACCCATGGCTTTGAGTCCTGCAACAGCCTCGGGCAAAGTTTCCTCTGTCACATCAAAACAGAGATAAATATAGTCGAGATTCAGGCAGCGAAAAGCCTCGTTATGCATAAGAGGAGAAATGCTGTGAGCGACCGGGCTGCCAAGCAATCCGGTCAGCTGTGTATGGCCGGTGATTGGAATATCCTGTATTATCATGTTCCTGTACTCCTTATAAAAATGTGTTTCATAGACCAAAAGTTACTTCAGACGGCAACGAACGCTGTGCAGCTGTTTCATGTGACCTCTGAACAGTAACACTAAAACCTATCATATCACATTTTCGATTGACAGTACAGCAAGATTCCAATAAAATAAATTCATCATGACCAGTAACCAAAGACATTGGAAGGTTCACGAAAGTTAGCAGAGATAAAAAGGAGTAGTTTTGGTATGAGCAATAAGAAGATTCAGATAAATAATCTTGTGATTGGGGAGGGGATGCCAAAGATCTGTGTGCCGGTGGTGGGCAGCACCTGTGAGGAGATACGGATGCAGGCAAAAGAGGCGCGTGCTGCCGAACCGGATCTGGTGGAGTGGCGTGCGGACTGGTATGCGGATGTAATGGATCCGGGAAAAGCAGAGACAATGCTGGAAGAACTGACAGAGATTTTTGATGGAATACCGATTCTCTTTACCTTTCGTTCTGCCGCAGAGGGCGGTATGCGCGAAATTTCTCCAAAGGAATATCATGAGCTGAATGGCAGGATTGCACGGGAGAAAACGGCTGACCTGATGGATGTGGAAGTGTTTATGAAAGGGCTGAATGCTGAGAATCTGATCGAACAACTAAAGGAAGAGGGGCGGATTGTGGTGGCATCTTCCCACCATTTTCATGAGACACCACGGAGAGAAAGAATGATGGAGCTATACCGTAAGATGGCTGCACTGCAGGCGGATATTGTTAAACTGGCTGTGATGCCTTCCAACCCGCAGGATGTACTGAGCCTTCTTGATGTCACTTGCATGGCGGGAGAAGAGCTTGCACAGCCGGTGATCTCTATGGCAATGGGCGGCCTTGGAACTATCAGCCGCGTATGCGGAGAGACCTTTGGTTCCAGCATCACGTTTGCCAGTGCTGGAGCTGCTTCTGCACCGGGACAGCTTGATATCAAACAGGTGAGGACAATCCAGAATATTTTGCATCTGGCACATTAAAAATACCGCGGTTTTCCCAAGAGGGGAAGCCGCGGTATTTTTTGCCGTATTTTGTAAAAAAGATTTCCGGTTGGTATTCCCTGATTTGACAAAAAAATTGCCTTAAGATGAATATAATGTGATTTAGCGATAGGGAAGCGAAGAATACTTTTCCGAACGCTGTGCTGACAAAAGCCATGAGGCTTTTTGTGTTTTCCGATAAGCTCTTTTGGGCGCAGGAGGTGTCTTGTTGCAGTATGAAATCTATCTGGATGTCCTCTTTGCGGAGAATCTCATGATGAACTATTTTCTGCTGCGCCTTACGGTGCTTCTCCTTGCAAATACTGCCACAAAATGGAGAAGTCTGGCATCATCGGCTTTGGGCGCTGCGGTGCTGGTTTTGTGGATCACGGTATTTCGGTGGTGTCCGCGAATCGTTTGTGTGCTTATCGGAATCGGAGTTACATCAGGGATGGTAAAGTTTGGCTGTAATACCAAAACATGGGAAGAATTAGTGCGTGGATGGATTTGCCTGTGTCTGTCCTCCTTTCTGCTTTGCGGTGCGATCCGGGTTCTGCAGAGAATTGCAGGAACCAAAGGGGTGAGAACGACTTTTACGGCCGCTGCAGCAGGTTATGGAATCACCTGTTGTCTGATTCTAATCAGACGGCAGATCCAAAAAGCACAAAACAAAACAGTTTTGGTACTGCTTCAGATGCAGGGAAGATGGAAAAAAGTAAAAGGACTGTATGATACAGGCAACTCTTTGCGGGACACCACTACCGGAAAGCCAGTGTCGGTCATACCATATGAATTTATTTTGGAACTGTTCCCGGACGAAATGCGAAAAGGGATTGCAGAATTGATGGAGCACAAAGAGGTGACAAACCCGGAACTGCTGATCAAACTGCAGCCCCATTACATAAGTTTTCGCGGGATCAATGGCAGTGGACTCCTGCCGGTGATCCGAATCACGGAAATGGTTTTAATTCAGGGAAATACGAAAAAGTGCATCCAGAATCCGGTGATTGCACTTACCGGATGGAATAGTTCATCTCCCAGGGGCTATGAAATGATATTGCATCCAGACTTAATGGACAGATAGGAGGAATGAAGTATGTTGCAGGCTGCACTGCCGGCGGGGTTTCGGTTACGCATGGTTCGGAAAAATAATCCAGCAGTATTTCAAAAGCCAGGGGAACTTTTTTATATCGGAGGAGCAGATGTACTTCCGGCTCCGTTGGGAGAACAGGCGGAAGCAAAGGCAATTGAGGGCCTTGCGGATCCGGAAAATGCCAGTGCGAGAAGCGAGCTGATCGAGCACAATCTGCGTCTGGTAGTATATATTGCACAGAAATTTGATAACACGGGAGTCGGAGTGGAAGATTTGATTTCCATTGGCACAATCGGTCTGATCAAAGCGATCAATACATTTAATCCTGAGAAGAAAATCAAACTGGCAACGTATGCCTCCCGATGCATTGAGAATGAAATTTTGATGTATCTGAGGAGAAACAGCAAGACAAAGATGGAGGTATCCATTGATGAGCCGCTGAATGTGGACTGGGACGGAAATGAGTTGCTGCTCTCAGACATTCTCGGAACAGATGAGGATGTGATTTATGCAGGTGTTGAGCAGGAAGTGGAATATCATCTTCTTGGAAATGCGATCAGTAAACTCTCCGAGAGAGAACAGACGATTGTAAAGCTGAGGTTTGGCATCAATATGCCGGACGGACGGGAGAAGACACAAAAAGAGGTGGCGGATATGCTGGGAATTTCACAGTCCTATATTTCCCGGCTGGAAAAAAGAATTATGAAACGGCTCCGGAAAGAGATCGTACGATATGAATAAAAAACGCCGGCGACGCACTGGTTTTCCCGTGTGTTGCCGGTGTTTTTTCAGCGTGAGCAGTAGAGAGCACAGCTGTGAGCCATTAGGCGCTCTGTGAGTGACCCGTCAGTCACGATCTTTTCGTTATTGGTCCAGAGTTCTTCCAGCGTCAGAGAGTCCCCGAAGAGATCTGCATCGGCAAGGGACAGTGTGATATCACCGGGGGCATCGCTTAAGTTGAAGAGAGCCAGATAAGTCTGACCGGTGACGGAATCCTTTTCATACCAGGTGGCATAGGTATCTGTGCGCATGATCTGATGAGGACGAACGTCAGGCGGGAGCATGGCAAGCACCTTCTCATTTGTGAGCAGAGAGAGCGTGGTATCGTCCAGTTTTGTGAGCTCTGCTCCGAGCATGAGAGGGGAGCCAAAAAGGCACCATAGGGTCATCATGGTTTTTTGTTCTTCGTACGTAAAACGGGTGAGACGCTCCTCTCCGAAGCCTTTTCCCAGAGAGCCCACAGGCAGCATATCGCAGTCGGGATAGCAGCCCTCCAAGACATGATTCTGCCACAGTTCACAGCGCTGGAACATATCCTTTAAAAGATCCCAGCTGTCCCAGAAGTCATCGGTGATACGCCACATGTTGGCATATTTTTCATAGTGCCAGGCCTTTTCGATGAGTGCCGGTCCCGGAGAAAGAGAAAGGACGATGGGACGACCACATTTTTCGATGGCTTTTGAGAGCATTTCAACTTCATGGGAAGCCGCATAGGGATTTTTATGCATATTGGTATTGCAGATATCATCGCATTTGATATAATCCACACCCCAGGAAGCATAAAGTGCAATCAGGGAATCATAATACGCCTGGCCTTCGGGAATATTTCTGACCCCGTACATATCCGGATTCCAGCCGCAGATCATAGCAGGATCTGCGATGCGTTCTGCTCCGAGCGCACTGCCGAGAACTTTGGTGTGACTGTGAGCAGCGATACGGGGAATGCCGCGCATGATATGAATGCCGAATTTCAGACCGAGGCTGTGAATATAATCTGCAAGTGGCCGAAAACCATTTCCGCCTGCGGAAGAGGGGAAGCGTTCCGGATCCGGAAGCAGACGCGAATACTCATCCATCTCCAGTTCAGAAAAAGGGATATACTGGAAGAGAGAGCGCATGGATCCGGCTTTTTTGGCGTACCATTCAATATCCACCACGATATATTCCCAGCCGTATTGTTTGAGATGATCCGCCATATATCTGGCATTGGCACGCACCTCTGCCTCTGTTACGGTGGTGTCGTAATAATCATAACTGTTCCAGCCCATGGGAGGGGTTGGCGCATATGCATTTTTGTTCATAAGGACCTCCTGTTATGGTTGTTTCTTTTCGTTAAGATAATTATAATGAGAAAAAAGGTGCAAAACAAGAAGACTAACCGGATAAGAGAGGTAATATTTTGATGGAAGAACGACTGGGAGCTTATGGACTGCTGAATCAGGAATCGCTGGAAACATCACCGCTTCTTCTGATTGATGGGGGTATGGAAAGCAGATGGAAGGAAAATTATTGCTTTGATAATTCCAGGAGAGAAAACTACGGGGGATGGCTCTTTCAGTATACAATCCGTGGAAGCGGGTTTTTTGAGTGTGGAAAGAGTGTGGAGAAACTGGGTCCGGGAAGCGGGTTTTTATCCGGAATGCCGGAAAACAGCTGCTACTATCTTGGAAAAGAGGCAGAAGAGCCCTGGGTATTTCTGTTTTTTCATTTCCAAGGGGAACTTGCGGAACCGTTTGTAAGGCGCCTTCACCAGGTCTGCGGAAATGTTTTTTATGCATCGCCATCAAGCGAACCGGTTCGCCTGGCTCTTTGGATGCATGAAAAATTGAACAGCGGGTATCATCCAAAGAAATATGAAGGAGGAGAATTTATCTATCGGCTCCTCTGTTCCCTGCTCAGGGAGGTAGAAAATCCCACGTCAGGAACAAAGCATGAATTTGTGAAAGAGGCGATGAAAAGGATCGATGAAGACTGTGCGGGCATTGACAGTGTGGAAGGACTGGCAGAACAGATGGGAGTGTCATTTGCCCATTTTACCAGATGTTTTCACGAAGAAACGGGAATGTCCCCCATCGTTTATCTGACAGAAGAGCGGATCCGAAGAGCGATGACGCTGCTTCTTGGAACGAATGATACACTTGGTGAAATCGCGGAGCAGGTTGGCTTTTCCAGCGGGAATTATTTTGCGAAAGTGTTTCGCAAGAGAACCGGAGTGTCACCGACGGAATACCGGAAAGTGCGAAAAAGTGCACAGTAACGTGAGGTACTGTTCAGGGGAGAGGAAAATGTTCTCACTGGTTTACAGATGAGGGGAAAACAGATATAATGATATACAGTGGTTCGTTTGTCTGCGAAAGGGAAATGAGCTAAGAGTATGAAAATGGGAGAGGAGTTATCTTTTTATGGAACGTGAAAAGTTTGGATCCCGTCTGGGGTTTCTTTTGCTGTCGGCAGGGTGTGCGATCGGCATCGGAAACGTATGGAAATTTCCATATATGGTAGGAAGCAACGGAGGGGGTATCTTTGTTCTGTTCTACCTTTTTTTCCTGGCGATCATCGGTGTGCCCGTGCTGTCGATGGAACTTGCCATCGGACGCGCCAGCAGAAAAAGTACGGTCAGGGCTTATGAGGTTCTGGAGAAGCCGGGTCAGAAGTGGCACATTCATGGCTGGATTGCCATGATAGGCAACTATCTTCTGATGATGTTCTATACGGTGGTTGCCGGCTGGATGCTGTATTACTTTTTCAGTTTCCTGACAGGAAAGTTTCAGCAGCTTTCTGCGGAACAGGTAACCGGTTACTTTGGCGAAATGCTCGGATCCTGGGGCATTCTGGTGGGAACCATGCTGCTTGTCACAGCAGCGGGATTTCTTGTGTGTTCCTTCGGACTGCAAAACGGTGTGGAGCGCGTGACGAAATGGATGATGCTGGCGCTGCTGGTGACTATGGTATTTCTGGCGTTTTACAGTTTTACAATGCCGGGAGCCTCCAATGGCCTGAAGTTTTATCTGGTGCCGGACATCGGAAAGGTAGAGGAACTGGGAATCGGAAAAATCATAACAGCTGCCATGAATCAGGCATTTTTTACGCTGAGTCTTGGCATCGGTGCTATGCTGATTTTCGGAAGCTATCTGGATCAGGGGAAGACACTGCTGGGTGAATCCATACAGATTGCCTGCCTGGACACTTTTGTGGCACTGGTATCGGGGATGATTATCTTTCCGGCATGCTTCTCTTTTGGTGTACAGCCGGACAGCGGCCCAAGCCTCATCTTCATTACGCTGCCCCATATCTTTACCTCGATGGAGCATGGAAGAATTTTCGGAAGCTTTTTCTTTTTATTCTTGTTTTTTGCATCCTTTTCTACTGTGATCGCGGTATTTGAAAACATACTGTCCTGTTTTAGGGATCTGGTGCCGTGTTCCAGAAAAAAGGCTGCACTTCTCAATTGTATTCTGGTGGCGGTCGGTTCTCTTCCATGTGCACTGGGTTACAACCTCTGGTCTTCCTTTCAGCCTCTGGGAAAGGGCAGTTCAGTGTTGGATCTGGAGGATTTCCTTGTGAGCAACCTGCTGCTTCCCATCGGATCACTGATTTACCTGTTGTTCTGTATTTCACGCCGTGGCTGGGGCTTTGAGAATTATCAAGCGGAGGCAAACAGGGGAGAAGGAATCCGTATTTCAAACCGTATAAAAGGATACTTAAAATATATACTGCCATTACTGATTGTGATTCTGATTGTTCAGGGACTGTGTTGATTGTAAAAGCGGAGACGCTTTGTACAAAATAGAAAGGAGAAAAACGATGGGAAAATACACACTGGATCAGCAGCGTTATGCTGCATTGGCACGGCAGGCGGCTGCGGAGGGCTGCGTACTGCTGAAAAATGAAAATGAGACACTTCCTCTGCGTGCCAACGACAAGGTTGCAGTATTTGGCCGTATTGCGTTTCATTATTATAAAAGCGGTCTTGGTTCCGGAGGACTGGTAAATACCCCGTATGTAGTGAGCATTCTGGATGCGCTGAAAAACGAATCCGGGATTTCACTGGAAGAACAGCTGCTTGAGACGTATGAAGCATGGATCAAAAAACATCCTTACGACGAAGGAAAAGGGTGGGGCAAGGTTCCGTGGTCTCAGGAGGAGATGCCTGTAACGGAAGAAATTGTGGCATCTGTGAAGGATGCGGATGTAGCTCTGATTGTAATTGGCCGTACAGCAGGAGAGGATCAGGACAATAAAAATGCGCCGGGAAGCTATCTTCTGACAGATACTGAGCGGGATCTGGTGGAGAAAGTCAGCAAAGCATTCAAAAGAACGGCAGTCCTTCTCAATGTGGGAAACATCATCGATATGAAATGGGTGGAAGAATATCAGGTTCCTGCAGTACTTTATGTATGGCAGGGCGGCCAGGAAGGCGGAAACGGTGTGGCAGATGTGCTGACCGGAAGAATTTCTCCCTGTGGAAAGCTGACGGATACGATTGCGCGTAATATCGAAGATTATCCATCGGATCATTGCTTCGGAGACTTAAAGAGCAACACTTACAGAGAAGATATTTATGTGGGTTATCGCTATTTCGAAACCTTTGCGAAAGAGAAAGTACTTTATCCATTTGGCTTTGGTCTTTCCTATACAAAGTTTTCAATCCACGCATCCATTGCCAGGGAGAGTAATCAGAGTACAGTTCTGAAAGCAGCGGTGAAAAACATCGGAAGCGTTCCGGGCAAAGAGGTCGTTCAGGTTTATGTAAAGGCACCCCAGGGTGTTCTCGGAAAACCGGAGCGTGTTCTGGTGGGATTTGCAAAGACAGATATTCTGATGCCGGGTGAGGAAACAATATTGTCCATTACGGTTTCGGAAGATGTCTATGCGTCCTATGATGACAGCGGGGTGACAGGGCACAAATCCTGTTATGTCCTGGAAGAAGGCGATTATGAATTTTATGTGGGCTCGGATGTGAGAACTGCAGCTTTGGCAGGCTGCTGCAGAAAGGAATTTACTGTTGTGGAGCAATTAAGCGAAGCGATGGCGCCGGTGGAGCCGTTTGCGCGCATGCATCCGGTTACAGACACGGCTAATCCGTCTGCTCTGGTCCCGGGAGAGGAAACGGCGCCGCTTCGTACTGTGGATCCTTATGAGCGCATGAAGAAGGAACGCATGGAGCCGCTGGAATATACCGGGGATCGGGGCTATGTTCTTGGAGATGTGGTGGATAAAAAGATATCTTTGGACGAATTTGTTGCACAGCTTCGGGAGGAAGATCTGATCTGTCTGTTCCGCGGGGAAGGGATGTGCAGCCCGAAAGTGACTCCGGGAACGGCAGCTGCATTTGGCGGTCTGACCGAAGAACTCAGACATTTTGGAATTCCGGCACTGTGCTGTACGGACGGTCCTTCCGGTCTTCGGTTTGACTGTGGAACCAGAGCGTTCTCTCTGCCGAACGGAACATTGCTTGGTTGTACATTCAATCTTCCGCTGGTGGAAGAACTGTATCAAATGACAGGAAAAGAACTGCGCAGAAACCGTGTGGATGCGCTTCTTGGCCCAGGTATGAATATTCACCGCCATCCGCTGAACGGACGGAATTTCGAATATATTTCTGAGGATCCTTATCTGACCGGATGGATGGGAGCGGTACAGATTCTTGGTATGGAAGCATCCCAGGTGACCGGCACGGCAAAGCATTTTTGTGCAAACAATCAGGAATCGAAGCGTACCAGTGTGAATGCGGTTGTTTCTGAGAGAGCGCTCAGGGAAATCTATCTGAAAGGATTTGAGATTGCTGTAAAGAAAGGAAAATGCCGTTCCATTATGACTACCTATGGTCCTGTGAACGGAATCTGGACTGCCGGAAACTACGATCTGATCACAACAATTCTGAGAGATGAGTGGGGATTTGACGGCTTTGTCATGACTGACTGGTGGGCACAATCCAACTTTGAAGGCAATGAAGCTTCTGCGAAAACACATGCACCGATGGTAGCTGCCGGAAACGATGTCTTTATGGTGACTTCAGATGCAGCAGACATGTCACAGGATGATGTCCTGGAATGCCTGAAAAATGGAACGATTACCCGGGGAGATCTGCAGAGAAACGCAAAGCATATCCTGAAATTCGCCATGGGTGTTCCGGCAATGCAGTATGAATTGGGTCGTATCAGTGAAGAGGAGCTTTTAGAGAACAAATCCGGAAATGAAAACGAGTTTGATGCCGGGGCAATTCAGAATTATACGGCAGATGAACTTACCGGTGACATTGTAATTGATGCTTCCTCCTGGGATACTTCCAAGGGAAGCACCATTGTCGCAGCGATCACGGCAGATCCTGCAAAAATGGGAGCGTATGACCTGATCATGGAAATGAAATCCGATCTGGAGGAGCTTGCGCAGATTCCTGTGACCATTTCCTACGACAATGCGGTAAAGCATGTGATTAGCATTCGGGGAACCAGCGGTGTATGGATCACCGAAATCAGGGATATGGGAGTCATTTTCGGACCGCATCACTATCTGAAATTTTATTTCGGCGCGAATGGCATGGAACTTGGAAACGTGATTCTTCGCCCAAGAGAACAGATAACCATGTAATCCGGAAAAGGGATGAGAGAGAATGAAACTGCTGCATACAGCGGATTTGCATATTGGAAAACGTGTTAATGAATTCTCCATGTTGGAGGATCAGGCCTATATTCTGGGCCAAATGCTGCAGATTGCCCGGGAGGAGAAGGTTGATGCCGTGATCATTGCGGGGGATGTCTATGATAAGACAGTTCCCCCGCAGGAAGCAGTACAGCTGTTTGACTGGTTTCTCACGGAACTGAATCAAAGAGAAATTCCGGTTTGTGTGGTGACGGGAAACCATGATTCCACGGAAAGAGTCTCCTTTGCATCGCGTATTCTGGAAGGCCGGGGGGTATATGTCACCCCGGTCTATGATGGAATGGTAAAACCAATCGAATTTAAGGATGCCTATGGATCGGTGCGGATCTGGATGCTTCCTTTTTTAAAACCGGCCTATGTCAGAAGGGCATTTCCAAACGAGGAGGTAACCACTTATCAGGAGGCGGTAAAACTGGCGGTAGAAAAGCTACCTATGAATCCTCTCGGGCGCAATGTCCTGGCCGCTCATCAGTTTGTGACCGGAGCAGTTCCGGCGGGATCAGAGGACTTTTTGGGAGCGGAAGGGATGGATTTGCAGGTGGGTGGTATTGATCAGGTGGACGGGAGTATCTTTTCTTCCTTTGATTATACAGCTCTCGGACATATTCATCGTGCAGGAGCAGCCGGCAGCCCTGTTATTCGTTACAGCGGAACCCCGTTGAAATACTCCTTCTCGGAAATCAGGCACAAAAAGTCTGTGACTATTGTGGAATTACTGGAAAAAGGTACCGTTCATTGTCGTCAGATCCCTCTGGTCCCTAAAAGAGACATGCGTGCGATCTATGGATCGTATGAGGAGCTGACCAGAAAATCCAATTATGAAGGGAGCAATCTGGACGATTATATCCGGATTACTCTGACGGATGAGAACGACATTCCGGACGCAATTGGAAAGCTGCGTTCGATTTACCCGAATATCATGAAGCTGGATTATGATAATCAGCGGACCAGATCCAGTCAGATGGTAGATGAGCTTCCGGAAGAAAAGAGGAAAACGCCTCTGGAGCTTCTGGAAGATTTTTATGTTTTGCAGAATAATCAGCCGATGGGAAAAGAGCAGGAAGCATTCGCCGGGGAGCTGATCCGGAAAATCTGGGAAACATAGAGAAAAGGAGGGCAAAGCATGAAGCCGATCTGTCTTACTATATCAGCGTTTGGCTCATATGCGGGTTTGGAGACAATTGATTTTACGAAATTCGGAGGAAAGGGTCTCTATCTGATTACCGGTGATACAGGGGCAGGAAAAACCACTATCTTTGATGCCATTGTTTTTGCTCTCTATGGAGAAGCCAGCGGAAGTGTGCGACAGTCAGATCTGTTCCGGAGCAAATATGCAGCCGCAGAGACGGAGACTTACGTGGAGTTTCGTTTTCTGTGCAGAGGAAGAGAGTATCAGATCAAAAGAAATCCGGAGTATCTTCGTCCGGCAAAACGCGGAAAAGGCATGACGCTGCAGAAAGGGGATGCGGTCCTTTCAGGACCGAACGACTGCCTGACATGCGGATATAAAAATGTGACCTGTGAAGTGGAAGCACTGCTTGGGATTGACAAAGGACAGTTTGTACAGATCGTGATGATTGCCCAGGGAGATTTTCAGAAACTACTGCTGTCATCCACCAGTGAGCGCATTACGATTTTCCGCGAACTGTTCGGGACCGGACATTACCGCACATTCCAGGAGCAGGTGAAAGAAACCTATCTGGATCTTCGCAGAGAGTATGAGGATATTCAAAAGAGTATCCGACTGTATCTGGATGGAATTCGTGTCGAAAAGGGAGAGGTCGGATATGATACAATCAGCGCCTTAAGAAAAGAGAAAAACCTGCTCTCGGCAGAAAAATCCCTTGAGGCGGTCGATGAGTTGCTAAGTGCAGATGAGAACACACAGAAAGAATTACAGGAGAAGATCGGAAAGGCGGATGGTGATCTGGAACAGATCAATCAGATTCTTGGAAAGGCCGGGCAGGAGCGAAAAGCGCGAAAGCAGCAGGAGCAGATTCAGAACCGCCTGAAAGAACTTTTACCCCAACTGGAAGAGCGAAGAGCTGCTCTGGCCGGGCAGGAATCCTATACCGCTGAGAGAGAACAGTTACGGGAGCAAATCATAAAGGATTCCGAACAGCTAAAGAGCTATCGGGACCTGGAACTTTTGCGGAAGAAACTGGAACAGCAAAAGCAGGAGCAGGAACGGCTGAAGGAAAAGAGAAAGAGGAAAGAGGGTCGGCGACAGGAGCTGCTTGCACAAAAAGAAGAACTGTCGCATGTGCTGGAAAGCCTGGACAATCTGGAAGTGGAATGGCAGAAATTAACCTCACAGCAGGAGAGACTGGGGGAAAGAAAAAGGGAACTGCGCAGCATCAGGGAGATGCTTGCAGAAACACAAAACGCCAAGGAAAGGCTTTTCCAGGTACAATATGTGTATCGCACAGCGCTTGATGTTTATCTGAAAAGAAATCAGGAATTTCAGGATCTGTATCAAAGCTATCTGGATGCAGAAGCTGGCATGTTTTCTTCTAAACTCGTGCCGGGTGAGCCTTGTCCTGTGTGTGGATCAACGCATCATCCGCAACCGGCTCCTGTGCTGCAAAAGATACCGGACCGGGAACAGCTCAAAGAGGCCGAAAAGGCTGTGAATCAGTCATCCAAAGAAGTGCAGGAAAAAAGTGCGGCAGCAGCGGCACAGAAAAGCCGTGTGGAAAGCCTGGAAAACGCCCTTCTTGTTCAGATTTCACAGATACCGGGAAAGGATCCCATACAAAAGGAGGACAACAGGATTCCGGGTAATGCGAATGATGATCAGTTGACAGAGAGGGCGGAAGGACTGATAAAAGAGCAGGAAGAAGCTTTGGAAAAAGCAGTTCATGCACTGGAAGAACGGCAGCGAAAGAATCAGCAGGATCAGCTGAAAAAACAAAGAACGGAAAAACTGCTTCATGAGACGGTTCTGCAGATAGAACTGCAGCAAAAGGAAGCAGAGGAGCTTGGCGCAGCACTGGTTCTGGCAGAGGCACAGATCACGGCAGGCCGGGAAGAGATCACCCGCCAGTCGATTCGGTTGGAATACGGGGATGTTCGGGAGGCCAGTTGCAAACTGGAGGAAAAGAAAGAAAAGCTTCAAAAGCTTGAGTGTGCTTATGAGGAAGCACAAAAGGCTTATACGGATTGCTCCGGCAATGTCTGGCTTCTGGAAAAGCAATCCGAAGCGTTGGAGGAACAACTGGATGGTTCCGAACGGATTGATATGGAAAGGTATGAACGTGAGCGGGATGAACTTTTACAAAACAGAAAGGAACTCCACCGAATTAACAATCTATTATCTGCCAGGCTATCTGTGAACCGGGAAGCAGAGCAGAAAATCCGCCGCCAGCAGGAAAAGGGAGGAGCGCTGGAGCAGAAGCTGATCTGGATGAAAGCTCTTCAGGACACTGTAAATGGGGATGTGACTGGAAAAGAAAAGATTATGTTTGAAACGTATATTCAGATGACGTATTTTGAACGCATTCTGTCCAGGGCGAATACCCGCTTTATGCAGATGACCGGCGGACAATATGAACTGCGGCGCTGCGCGGAAGCTTCCAACAGGAAAAGTCAGAGCGGTCTGGATCTGGAAGTGATTGATCATTACAATGGGACGTCCAGAAGTGTCAGGACGCTGTCCGGAGGAGAATCCTTTATGGCATCCTTAAGCCTGGCGCTGGGACTTTCGGATGAAATACAATCTGCATCCGGGGGAATCCGCCTGGATGCAATGTTTGTAGATGAGGGATTCGGGTCACTCGACGAAGAAAGCCTGAATCAGGCGGTCAAAGCACTCCGTGATCTTACGGAGGGTGACCGCCTGGTGGGAATCATATCTCATGTGCCGGAACTAAAAGAACGGATCTCCCGCCAGATACTCGTGACCAAAGAGCGGTCCGGCGGAAGCAAAGCTAGAATTGTAATCTAAAAAGGTTGTTTCAATGAAGCTCGTCTTCTTCCACATCGATGACATCGTCCTCGTGAAGAATTTCATCGTGGGAAACCTCATCGCGGATGGCTTCCCGGAGACTGCGCCGTATCTTTCCCATGGAATAGGTGGTATAAAGATCAGACAAACCGCTGTAGATCAGACAGATACCGATAAATATGTTGGTTGTTGCAATTGCGTCAAACGGATTCATGCAGATGATGAGTCCAAGTACTGAAGTGAGCAGAGCAAGCAAAAATTCAATCCACCAGTGACCGAAGCCGGATCGTTTCAGGTGAAATGCTTTCTGCAGGCTCATCAGGCCGTTGATCAGAATGATCAGTCCGATCACAACCGGAATAAATGCAATCACAAGATCACTCTGGAATACGACAAAGAATCCGGCGAGAATCAATACCAGCCCGATAAACAGATCATAGCGGTAGAAAAATGGCTGGTCCTTCGCGGAAAAATATCGGATGAGCGCAACAACTCCGCAGAAAATCAGCAAAATACCTGCAATATAGCAGATCATTAAACTTGTTTTTACCGGGTAGACGATCAGCACAATTCCAAGTATAATAGATACTACGGCAGAAAGCAGAAAACTGTTTTTCAAATCCTTGAAAAATTGTCGCATAAATAAGGTCCTCCTTTTCTCTTTGTTCTGATCGTATAACGAAAAGGATCAAAATGCAATAGACAAAATAGAAGAAATGTGAGACCATATGAAAATTTGAAAAATGATTTTGTGGAAAGAGA
Source organism: Fusicatenibacter sp. (assembly GCA_022766945.1). Taxonomy (GTDB): domain Bacteria; phylum Bacillota; class Clostridia; order Lachnospirales; family Lachnospiraceae; genus Fusicatenibacter. Next base: position 101,598 of record JALEOU010000071.1, read on the forward strand.
GGTCAGGGTTGATGCCAGGAGATCAGAAGGAATTTCAGAATAAATTGCAGGAGGTGGCTGTTTTTGCGAAGGAGCATGGCGGTCACATAACGATGGAACAGGTGGAGAGATATTTTTCAGATTGGAATCTGACCAGAGAACAGCTGTATTTTGTATGCGAGTATCTGATCATGGAACAAATCAGAGTGGAGGATTATGCTGCGGATTTTCCTTCCGGGAATAGAATCGGTGATACAAAAGAGAAAGTGGCACTCACCAGAGAAGAGGAATTGTATCTGAAGAAATACGAAGAGGAGCTGCCGGAGGCTGGTATCCTGGAAATGGGCGAACGGGAAGCACTTTTTGATCGCGTGAGGAAGGGAGATGATCTGGCAAAGAGCCAGGCAACTGCACTCTACCTCCCGGTTGTCATTGAGTTTGCAAAAAAACTTCATAAACCGGAGTTCTTTATCGGGGATCTGATTCAGGAGGGAAATGTGGCACTTCTTCTTGTGCTGGAGCAGATTCGGGAATCAGGTGATGCGGATCGGATGATCCGGCAGGCGATTGAAGATGGAATCGCTGAGTTCATGGATGACATGCTGACGCAGAAACAGCAGGATGATGCCGTGGTAGGAAAAGTGAATCTGCTAAAGGATGCGATCGAAGAACTCTCTGACGGGGAGGAGATGAATTTTAGTATTGAAGAATTGTCTGCGTATCTGGACATGTCAGTGGAAGAAATCGAGGATATTCTCCGACTGACCGGAGAGGATGCGTAAAGCGCAGCAGTATGGGTATGAAGGGCTCAAGTCAGCTGTTTTGCGAGTGAGAAGTTTCAAAAGGGGGAATCATTTCGTACAGAACCAGAATGATTCCCCTTTTTGAAAGAGTTACTCTACTTTCGGAAGTTTGGCAAATTCCGCTGCGAGTGTTTCATCGGATGGAATGTAGTCAGACATTTCTCCATTATTGTATTTCTCGTAAGCAACCATGTCAAAATAGCCGGTACCGGTCAGACCAAATACGATCGTTTTCTCCTCACCGGTTTCTTTACATTTCAGTGCCTCATCGATGGCAACACGGATCGCATGACTGCTTTCCGGTGCGGGAAGAATGCCTTCTACTCTTGCAAACCGTTCAGCTGCTTCAAAGACTGCGGTCTGCTCAACGGAACGGGCCTCAATGATGTGATCGTCATAGAGCTGAGAGATCACAGGACTCATACCGTGATAGCGAAGGCCGCCTGCATGGTTGGGGGAAGGAATAAAGTCACAGCCGAGTGTATACATCTTTGCCAGTGGGCATACTTTTCCGGTGTCACAGAAATCATAAGCGTAATGTCCTCTGGTCAGACTCGGGCAGGATGCAGGCTCAACGGCGATAATCTGATAATGATTTTCCCCGCGAAGCATCTCGCCTGCGAACGGAGAAATGAGACCGCCCAGATTGGAACCACCGCCGGCACAGCCGATAATTATATCGGGATGAATATCATACTTATCGAGAGCAGCTTTTGTCTCAAGGCCGATCACAGACTGATGGAGAAGTACCTGAGTCAATACGGAACCGAGAACATAGCGATAACCTTCGTTTGTAGTTGCAGCTTCCACTGCCTCTGAGATTGCGCAGCCGAGGCTTCCGGTGGTACCGGGATGTTCTGCGAGAATCTTCCTTCCGACTTCGGTGGTATTAGAGGGAGAGGGTGTTACAGATGCGCCGTAAGTACGCATCACTTCACGACGGAATGGTTTTTGTTCGTAAGAAACCTTCACCATAAAGACTTTACAGTCCAGGTGGAAATAGGAGCAGGCCATGGAAAGAGCAGTGCCCCACTGTCCGGCGCCGGTCTCTGTGGTAACACCTTTCAGGCCCTGTTTTTTCGCATAATATGCCTGAGCGATGGCGGAATTGAGTTTATGGCTTCCGGAAGTATTATTTCCTTCAAATTTGTAATAGATTTTGGCGGGAGTGTCGAGTTCTTTTTCCAGGCAGTAAGCGCGCACCAGCGGGGAGGGCCGGTACATTCTGTAGAAATCCTGAATCTCCTGCGGAATATCAAAATAAGGTGTGGTGTCATCCAGCTCCTGTTTTGCCAGATCTTCACAGAAAATGTGGCTCATCTCTTCGAGCGTTACCGGTTGCAGCGTGCCGGGATTTAAAAGCGGAGCAGGTTTGTTCTTCATATCTGCGCGAACATTATACCACTGTTTGGGCATTTCACTCTCTTCCAGATAAATTTTGTAAGGGATTTTTTTGTCCATTTGTATTCAATTCCTCCTTTTCGTTTTTCAACTCAGATAACTTAAGATCTCCCGGCAGATATCAGGGATGCTCTTGCCATCGGTTGTGATGATAACGTCTGCGGCGTCCTGGTATTTTTGACGGCGCTGATCCATCAGCTCCCGGATGGACTCTGCCGTATCGCGCCCTTTCAGAAGCGGGCGGTCATGATTGGAGCGGGTGCGTGCCAGAATCGTTTCGGGGTCTGCGCCGAGGCAGAAAACTTTTCCGTTTTTCTTCATCTCAGTCACATTTTGTTCTCTCAAAGGGACACCGCCTCCGCAGGAAATGATACAGTTTGTCCGGGACTGCATCTCGATGAGAAGACTGGTTTCCAGATCACGGAAATAAGGCTCCCCTTTCCTGGCAAAGATTTCGGTAACAGGCATACCTTCTCTCTGTACAATGATGTCATCCATCTCGATGACTTCCATGCCGCACATATGACTCAATCCTCTGGCAACAGAACTCTTACCGCTGCCCATAAAGCCGATCAGCACAATATTGTAGTTGCGTTTTTGATTCAAAATGATGATCCTCCGGTTTATCACGTTTACACGACAGTGTGTGAAACTGTCACCTTCAATAGTTTATCACAGAAACGAAAAAAAGAACAGTTTTTTCTAAAGATTATAGAAAGAAAGTGTTATGTTTTCCAGGTTGACAAATCAGATGGTGAATGGTAAGGTCATCTCATTAGGGAGAATAAAAGGAGGAAGAAATATGAAAGGAAAAAGATCAGGAAAAGGAATTGTGGCGTCCATTCTTCTGGCACTTGTGCTGGCTGGAATCTATTATTATGTGACACTTCCTGCGATTAACATACACAATCAGGGGTTCTGGGTGTTTCTGATTGGAATTCCGGTGGTGGTACTTCTGCTGATTTCGGTACGTCAGGGTGCTGTGAATAAAAGACGGTTAAAAGAGCAGAAGAGTTTTAAAATCGGCATTGCCGTGATAGGTGCACTGGTTCTGTTTTTGACTGTGGGAACGGTATTGTCTTCACCGGTCATCAACGCGAAGAAATATAAAGCATTGATTTCGGCGGAGGAGAGAGATTTTTCAGAGGACATTCAGCAGATTCAATTTGATCAGATTCCGCTTTTGGACCGAGCAAGTGCTGTGATTCTTGGTGAGAGAAAGATGGGAAGTATGGTGGACATGGTTTCCCAGTTTGAAGTCAGCGATCTGTATTCTCAGATCAACTATCAGGGGACGCCGGTTCGGGTGACACCGCTTGTTTATGCAAGTACAGTGAAATGGCTGACCAATCAGAAAAATGGAATTCCGGCCTATATGATGATTGACATGGCGTCGCAGGATACCACTCTGGTAAAGCTTGCGCAGCCGATAAGATATTCCGAGTCCGAATACCTGAACCGCAATATTTACCGTCATCTTCGTTTTCGTTATCCTACTTATATGTTTGATCAGATCAGTTTCGAGATTGACGACGAGGGGACTCCGTATTGGGTTTGTCCGGTACAGAAATATACGATCGGACTTTTCGGCGGACAAACGATCGGCAGAGTCGTACTTTGCAATGCACAGACCGGTGAGACAGAAGATTATGCAATTGAGGACTGTCCCCAGTGGGTGGATCGGGCTTACCCGGCAGATCTGCTTCTGGAACTGTACAATTATCATGGACGTCTGGTAAATGGATACTTTAACAGCATTTTTGGCCAGAAAGGGTGTCTGAAAACGACAGAAGGATACAATTATATTGCCATGGAGGATGATGTATGGGTCTATACCGGAATCACTTCCGTCAATTCCGATCAGTCGAATGTGGGATTTGTGCTGATGAATCAGAGAACCATGGAAACCAGATATTATGCGATTCCGGGCGCAGAAGAATTCTCAGCAATGCGTTCCGCCGAGGGACAGGTACAGAATCTGGGATATGAAGCTGCGTTCCCGCTGCTTCTTAATATCGGCGGTGAGCCTACCTATATTCTGGCACTGAAAGACGAAGCGGGACTGGTAAAGAAATACGCAATGGTCAATATCCAGAAATATCAGAACGTAGCGATCGGAGATACGGTATCCGAATGTCAGGAAAACTATCAGAAACTGCTGAAAAGCAATGGAATCAGTACTTCTGTTTCCGAGGAATCGCTTGCAGTTACCGGAACTATTGAACGGATAGCACAAAGCGTGATCGACGGCAATTCCCACTTTTATCTGCTGCTTTCCGGACGGGAAGAGATCTTTGAGGTACAGGTGACAGATTTTGTGGAGATTGTAAGGTACAAAGAAGGCGATTCCATAACACTCACTTATATAGAAGGGGATCCTCTGTGCACGGTAACCGGAATCGAATAGGACGGTACAGAGAATCACAGAAAGGTTTTCTAAGAAAGGATAAAAGAATATGATTCGTATTAAGGACATTGCCGACAGAGCCGGTGTCAGTCCTACAACTGTATCAAACGTGATTCATGGAAGAAGCGGACGCGTCTCCAAAGAAACCATCGACCGGATTAATGCGATTTTGCAGGAGATGGAATACGTACCAAGCATCAGTGCCCGTATGCTGGCAAACAGCAGTTCCGGGCTGATCGGTGTGGTGATTGGCTTTCATAAGAAGGGCACGGCATTTTCTCTGGAAGATCCTTTCGTTGCTGCACTTCTTGGCAACCTGGAATATCAGATCCGCGAAAAGGGATATTATATGATGCTGGTGACACGTCATGACCGCAGGGAGATTCTGGAGCAGGCAATGGGATGGAATTTTGACGGAATCATAGCCATTGGTCTGAAAGATCGGGAGATTCAGGAACTTCATGCAAATTTCCCGAATCCTGTGGTAGCGATTGATCAGTACTTTGAAGAACCCCAGGATGTGGTATCTGTGATTATGGATGATATTGGCGGAGCTTATCAGATGGGAAAATATCTCACGGAAAAAGGCCATCGCAGAATTCTGTTTGTCTCAGATAATGACCGCGGCGTAGATCACTACCGGTGGCAGGGAGTGAAAAAGGCGCTGGAGGAAGCCGGTATCAAAGACTGTGAGAAACGGCATTTGCTGATCCCATGGGATCCCATTGAGAGAGAAAAAAGATACAGGGAATTACTGCCGTATTTTCGGGAGCAGAGTGCGCTGTTTTTCTCTTCTGATTATTATGCACTGGAGGCTTCGAATTTTCTGCAGAACCAGGGAGTGCGGGTACCCGAAGAGATTTCAATCGCAGGTTTTGACGATGTGACCTATGCACTGCTTGCAAGGCCGAGGCTGACCACGGTACATCAGATGGTGGATGAGAAGGCAAAAAGAGCATTGGATATAATCCTCTGTATGATCAAAGGCGAGCCGATTCAAAATGATGGGAAACCGATTCCCACAAGAATTGTAGAGCGGGAATCCGTGAGGGAAATCAGGGAGGATACATCGTTAGTAATGTAAGAAATAACTAAATAATTTAATATATTCTTGTCGGATCTGCTGGTTTTGCGCAAAACTATTGAAAAGAAAGTATGCCTATGGTAGATTAAAGACAGGAAGAGTTGTGACAAGGCGTGTCTGAACTGTTCAGATGCGCCTTACTTTATCGCAGGGAGGTTAATCAAATGGAAAAAGCATGGTGGAAAGAAGCGGTTGTATATCAGATTTATCCCCGCAGTTTCATGGACAGCAACGGGGATGGAATTGGTGATCTGAACGGAATCACTTCACGTCTGGATTACCTTAAGGAGTTGGGTGTTGATGTGCTGTGGCTGTCGCCTGTGTATAAGTCTCCCAATGATGACAATGGATATGATATCAGCGACTATCAGGATATCATGGATGAATTCGGCAGCATGGAAGATTTTGACCGCATGCTGGAAGAAATTCACAAAAGAGGCATGAAACTGGTGATGGATCTGGTGGTGAATCATACTTCAGATGAGCATCCCTGGTTTGTGGAGAGCCGTAAATCAAAAGAGAATCCGTACCGGGATTATTATATCTGGAGAGAAGGAAAAGAAGGAAGAGAGCCAAACAACTGGGGAAGCTGCTTTTCCGGTTCCGCGTGGAAATACGATGAGGCAACCGACATGTATTTCCTCCATCTGTTTTCAACAAAGCAGCCGGATCTGAACTGGGATAATCCCAAAGTGAGATCGGAAGTCTTTTCTATGATGAACTGGTGGTGCCAGAAGGGAATCGATGGGTTCCGCATGGATGTGATCAGTCTGATTTCCAAAAAGCCTGGTCTTCCTGATGGGTATCAGGCTCCGGGTGCGCTGTATGGTGATCCGGGATGTGCTAACGGACCGCACGTACACGAGTATCTGCAGGAGATGAATCGGGAAGTCATGTCAAAGTATGATGTGATGACAGTGGGAGAATGTGCAGGTGTAACTATCGAGGAGGCAAAAAAATATGCGTCACTTGATGGAAAAGAACTGAATATGGTTTTCCAGTTTGAGCATGTAGGTCTGGATGATGGGGAACTGGGAAAATGGACAGATCGCAGAGTAAAGCTTCCGGAGTTGAAGAAGGTAATGAGTGCCTGGCAGACCGAGCTGGAAGGAAAAGCATGGAACAGTCTGTTCTTTGGAAATCACGATCAGCCGCGTTCGGTATCCCGTTTTGGAAATGATTCCTGCAAATACCGGGAGTTAAGCGCAAAAATGCTGGCGACCTGTCTGCATATGATGCAGGGTACTCCTTATGTATATCAGGGAGAAGAGCTTGGCATGACAAATGTGCCGTTCCGGAGCCTGGATGAATTAAGAGACATCGAGAGCATCAACGCATTTCATGAACTGACAGGAGCAGGAAAAGTATCTCCGGAAGATATGATGCGCTACATCTGTCTTCGCGGTCGTGACAATGCCAGAACGCCTATGCAGTGGGATGACAGCAAAAATGCAGGATTTACAGACGGGACGCCGTGGATTATGGTAAATCCGAATTATACTTTCATTAATGCGAAGGCTGAACTTGCAGATCCGGATTCTGTGTTCCATTATTATCAGAAGCTGATTTCCCTCCGCAAAGAAAAGGAAATCATGGTGTATGGAAGTTATGCTTTGCTGGAAGCAGAGGATGAGGATCTGTACATTTATACACGGACGCTGGGAGAGGAAAAGCTGCTGGTGATCTGTAATTTTACCGAGAAAGAAAGAAGCTACGAAATTCCGGCAGAATTTGCAGACGCAAAGGTACTGATCAGCAATTACCCGGATTGCGGCTGTTCCGGTACCGTGTCTGTTCGTCCCTATGAGGCGATTGTACTGGATCTCGGAGCAAATTAGGAAAAAGAAATACGGAAATCAAAAGAAAGAGAGGGAAACGAGATGAAATCATATCTTAAGATGCCAGCAAATCCGAAATGCTGTAAAGAGAATGTGATTCAGGGAGAGCATTATCGGATTACAGTTCTGACAGAGAGTCTGTTGCGCCTGGAGTACAGCGCAGACGGTGTTTTTGAGGACCGCGCAACACAGACCGTATTAAACCGTGATTTTCCAAAAGTAAATTATGAGGTAAAAGAGACGGAAGAAGAATTACAGGTCCGCACGTCCAGTCTGCAGCTGAACTATGATAAAAAGGAATTTACCCCTCAGGGACTCTCCTGTAAGTGCCTGGGCGGTTCCACACCATCGAGCGCAGGATGGCGTTATGGAGACAAGATTGAGGATCTTAAAGGAACGACAAGAACGCTGGATCGTGTGAACGGTTCCTGCGAACTGGATTCCGGACTGATGTCCTGGTTTGGTTTTTCTGTGATGGATGATTCCAGATCACTTTTGCTCACCGAGGACGGCTGGGTAGCACCGAGAAAGAAAGGGGTTCAGGATCTCTATTTCTTTGGCTATGGACATGAATATTTGCGGGCACTGAAGGATTTCTATCACCTTTGCGGGAAGACACCGATGCTGCCGCGTTTTGCCCTTGGTAACTGGTGGAGCAGATATTATGAATATTCAGAAGAGTCCTATATGGAGCTGATGAAAAAATTTGATGAAGAAGAGATTCCGTTTTCAGTTGCCGTGATTGATATGGACTGGCATCTGGTGGATATTGATCCGAAATACGGAAACGGCTGGACCGGATATACCTGGAACAAAAAACTGTTTCCGGATCCGAAACGGTTCCTTGGAAAACTTCATGACAGAGGGATGAAGACCACATTGAATGTACATCCGGCAGATGGCATCCGTGCATACGAAGACTGCTATCCCGAGGTTGCAGAGGCTATGGGTGTAGATGCATCAAAAGAGGAGCCGGTCAATTTTGATATTGCCGATCCGAAATTCCTGGAAGTGTATCTGGATAAGGCACATCATCCGCTGGAAGAGGAGGGCGTTGATTTCTGGTGGATTGACTGGCAGCAGGGACAGAGTACCAAGATCGATGGTCTGGATCCGCTCTGGATGCTGAATCATTATCATTTTCTGGACAGCCAGAGAGACGGCAAAAGACCGATGACTTTTTCAAGGTATGCAGGACCGGGATCTCATCGTTATCCGGTAGGCTTTTCGGGAGATTCGGTGATCAGCTGGGAGTCTCTGGAATTTCAGCCTTACTTTACCAGTACCGCATCCAACATTGGCTATGGCTGGTGGAGCCATGATATCGGCGGTCACATGATGGGATATAAGGATGACGAGCTGGAGGCCAGATGGTACCAGTACGGTGTATTTTCTCCGATTAACCGTCTGCACAGCACGAAAAATCTGTTCAACGGTAAAGAGCCATGGAGATTCCGGCCGGAAGTGCGCAGAACAATGGATGATTTCCTACGTCTGCGTCATAAACTGATTCCTTATCTGTATACCATGAATTACCGTGCATGGAAGGAGGATGAGCCGCTGATCTGGCCGATGTACTACGAGTATCCGGAAAATGCACTGTGGAATTTCTGCCAGACACCGAATCAGTATCGCTTTGGTTCTGAGCTGATTGTATCTCCGGTGACCTCAAAAATCATTCCGGGTGTAAACAGAGCACGGACAAAAGTATGGCTGCCGGAAGGTACCTGGTTTGATTTCTTTGATGGAATGAAATATCAGGGCGGAAGAAATATTGATATGTATCGGTCTCTGGATTCTATGCCGGTGCTGGCAAAAGCTGGTGCGATTATTCCTATGACGGAACGGATCAGTGCGAAAGAGGTACAGACAAATCCTGATCAGCTGACACTCCGGGTGTATGCCGGCGCGGATAACTCTTTTGAACTGTACGAGGATGACAATGAGACGACTGCTTATCAGCAGGGAGTCTGTGCATTGACACCGATTATGCTGGACTGGACGGGAAGCAGGACGGTGAAGGTAGGCCCGGTAAAGGGACATACAGAGCTGATTCCTGAGAGCAGAGCGTATCGGATTGAGCTTTGGGGAAGTACAGCAGCAACTTCGAAAGTCCTGATCAACGGAACAGAGACAGAAGCGGTGATTGCAAGAGATGAAGACAAACGTCTTCTGACCGTTTGCGCAGAAGGTGTCAAGCCAGGCGACTGTCTGGAGATTGTGCTTCCGGAAGACACAACGACAGCAAAAAATGATGTGACGGGAAGAGCATTCGATCTGCTGAATCAGGCGGAAATCAGTTTTATGCAGAAGGAACAGATTTATCGGCTGGTAGAAAGAAAACAGGAAAACGTTGCGGTTCTTGCGGGAGAACTGCAGGCAATGAAGCTTCCGGATGATCTCCGGGGAGCAGTACTTGAGATTGTAACTGCGGATTAACACAGATACAGGCGGTTTTGGAGCAGATTCGAAATCAGAAATGCTCCAAAACCGCCTGTTTTATGGAATCAGAAGAAAAATCGTAACTGTAAGACGGCAATGGACGCTGTGCCCTCTGTACAGTTACAAAAATCAGCCGTTATTCAAGACGAAACGGTACTGTCTTTTTGGGAAACAGGCCAAGGCCTCCTGCAGTAACGAGCGTATCGTCCGATGTAATGACAAGTCCGTTTGCAGTAAAGCGGAAGATGATACGGGAGCCGCTTAAGGCATCCAGACGGCGGACTTCCATTTCCAGAACGCCGAAACTGCGCCAGCGAGCACAGGCAGCATAAAGGATCCCATTTGCAGATGAAATTTCATAGCGATGAGCAAGGGATGCGGCAATTTCCCTTGTCTCCCCATTTTCACAGACTTTCCACACAATACAGTCATCTTTCATGGAGAAGGACATACGGGTGATTTCTCCGCAATAGAGATCGAAATTTCCGGAGCCGCCGATGAGGATTTCCATGGAACTGCAGCCTTCGGCCGGGGAAATGGCGGTAGTCAGGTAAGTCTGGCCGATGAGTCTCTTTTCCATCGCAGGACAACGCTCTCCGGCTAAGACGGGCAGCGAAAGATTCCAAAGAACAGCAGTCAGATTTTCGGAATCCTCTGATTCCGGAAGTACCTGATCCTGTACAGAAGGTATCAGATAATCCGTCATGGAGTCAATCAGAGACTGGGTCTGCTCCGTTGCGGAAGTCATGACAACAATCAGATCCAGTGTAGGATAAACAAAACCAAACTGGCCGTAAGCACCGTCTGCGCGGAAGGATTGCGGAAGAGAGCACATCCAGCACTGGTAGCCATAACCGTTTGCCCACTCTTTTACGTGGCCTTCGCTGTCATGAGCGGTTTCGATCTGCTTTGAGCATGCTTTGTCAAACCACTCCTGGTTCAGCAGCTGCTTTCCTTCCCAGTTTCCCCTGCGCAGAAGAAAATAGGTAAAGCGCGCCATGTCCTCCGTGGTAAGTTTCATACCACCGCCGCCCAGTTCCACGGAATTCTCGTCCGGCAGATGATAACAGAAAATCGTATCGATGCCAAGAGGATCGAGAAGGCGGGGTCTGAGAAACTCGGTCACATCCTGACCGGTTTTGCGTTTCAGAACTGCGGCAAGCATGTTGGTGCCGGCGGTATTGTACTTATAAAAAGTTCCTGGCTTATGAAGGAAAGGATGTGCAAGAAACTCTGAAATCCAATCCGCAGAGAGACCGTTAATCTCAGTTTCATGACCGCATCCCATGATCAGAAGATCATGCAGCGTCACAGCCTTCAGAGCATCGGAAACACTTTCCGGAAGTTTATCAGGGAAAAGATCGACCAGTTTTTCATTCAGAGAGAGGATCCCCTCCTGCTCGGCAAAACCGATGGCAGTTGCGGTCAGTGTTTTGCTGAAAGAATAAAGCGGGTGCAGATATTCGGGGCCGTAAGGCTTCCACCAGCCGGCAGCACAGCATTTTCCGTGGCGGATAATCATCAGACTGTGTTGTTCGATCCCTTTGCGTTTCACATCAGCGATGAAATTCAAAATACCGGAGGAAGCAATTCCAACCGATTCCGGCGTGACACGTTCAAAATATTCCATAAACAATACCTCCTGTAGATACAAATTTATTCTTTGGCTCATCTTTATTTTAGCAAAACCAAAAGAGGAAGACAACAGCGACAGCGCGTCTGCGATGGAATTTATTTGAAACCTGGCGTCCGTTCACCTGGACATTAACGAAAAAATAGAGCAAAAGAGTTGCCGAATGAAGGCAAATCGGCTATGATAGAGATAAAGGTAAGATGATATCATAGAAATGGAAAGAACGATGCAGCAGAAATATTTTGATGTAATGGACGCCAATCCGGTAATTGCAGCAGTAAAAGATGAGAAGATGTTAAGTGAAGCCTGTCTCTTGGAGGAGATCCAGGTGATTTTTCTTCTGTTTGGCGATCTCTGTACACTGCCCGGACTTGTCGATCAGATCGCAGAGGCAGGAAAGTTTCCGGTAATTCATCTGGATCTGGTGACAGGCCTTGGCGCAAAGGAAATTGCTGTTGATTTTGTCAAAACCTATACGAAAGCCTGCGGGATCATTTCGACGAAACCGGCGCTTGTCAAACGGAGCAAAGAGCTGGGGATGCTTTCGATTCTACGGGTTTTCCTTCTGGATTCCATGGCATATGGAAATCTGGAACGTCAGGTTTTGCAGGCAAAGCCGGATCTGATTGAGATTTTGCCTGGCGTTATGCCAAAGATGATCCGAAAGGTCAGTGACCTGGTACATGTACCGGTAATTGCCGGCGGACTGATTTCCGACCGGGAAGATGTTTTGGCAGCGCTGAATGCAGGGGCATTCTGCGTGTCCACTACAAAAACAGAGATATGGAGGATGTAATGGCAAAGTATGTAATGGCTATGGATGCAGGGACAACCAGCAATCGATGCATCCTGTTTGACCGGCAGGGGAAAATGGTCAGCGTTGCCCAGAAGGAGTTTCCCCAGTATTTTCCCAAACCAGGCTGGGTAGAGCATGATGCGAATGAGATCTGGTCTACGATGCTCGGTGTCGCAGTAGAAGCGATGCAGAAAGCAGGTGCTTCGGCGGAGAATATCGCAGCGATCGGTATTACAAACCAGCGGGAAACCACGATTGTCTGGGACAGATATACCGGGGAGCCGGTGTGCAATGCGATCGTCTGGCAGTGCCGCAGGACTGCGCAGTACTGTGATACGCTGAAAGAAAAAGGACTGGTGGAATCTTTCCGCGAAAAGACTGGTCTTGTGATTGATGCGTATTTTTCCGCAACGAAGCTGAAATGGATTCTGGATCATGTGCCGCAGGTAAGGGAGAGAGCGAAAAGAGGAGATCTGCTTTTTGGCACAGTGGAAACCTGGTTGATCTGGAAGATGACCAGGGGAAAAGTACATGTGACAGATTATACCAATGCATCCCGGACGATGCTGTTTAACATTCGGACTTTACAGTGGGATGAAGAGATTTTGAGAGAATTGGAGATTCCTTCCTGCATGCTGCCGGAAGTAAAGCCATCCAGCTGTATTTATGGAACAACAGATCCCAGCTTTTTCGGTGGCGCCATTCCGATTGCAGGAGCTGCCGGAGATCAGCAGGCGGCATTGTTTGGTCAAACCTGTTTTTTGCCGGGTGAGGCGAAAAATACTTACGGAACTGGTTGCTTTTTGCTGATGAATACGGGTGAGAAGCCAGTATTTTCCACCAATGGCCTTGTGACCACCATCGCCTGGGGAATCGGGGATCAGGTGTGCTATGCGCTGGAAGGATCTATCTTTGTAGGAGGCGCAGCGATTCAATGGCTCAGAGACGAGATGAAGCTGATCGAATCGGCTCCGGATTCCGAGTATATGGCGGGAAAGGTAGCAGATACCAATGGATGTTATGTGGTTCCGGCATTTACAGGCCTGGGAGCTCCTTATTGGGATCCTTATGCCAGAGGGACGATTCTTGGACTTACCCGTGGTGTGAACAAGTATCACATCATCCGCGCCACACTGGAGGCCATCACTTATGAGGTTCAGGATGTGCTGGAAGCGATGGAAGCTGATTCTGGTATGAAACTGTCTACCCTGAAGGTAGATGGAGGAGCAAGTGCCAATAACTTTCTTATGCAGTGTCAGGCGGATATCAGCCATGCACCGGTGAGCAGACCCTGCTGTATTGAGACAACCGCGATGGGTGCTGCATACCTGGCCGGCCTTGCGGTAGGTTACTGGCCGGATCAGGAAACGGTGAAGAGAAACTGGGCGATTGACCGTACGTTTCTGCCCGGGTTGCCGGAAGAGGAAAGAATGCGGAAGATTTTCGGATGGCACAGAGCGGTCAGATATGCCGCCGGATGGGCAAAAGAAGAATAGAATTTATACCACAATTTCATGAATCGAAGGAGAAAAAGAGTTTGCAGTTCAGGCATCGAAAGATGTCTGTTTTGCAGGCTCTTTTTTATAGGAAAAGCGGAGAAAGGAGCAATCTTATGTATGATATAATCATTATCGGAGCAGGTGTCTGCGGAGCCGCGATAGCGCGAGAGCTTTCCAGATATGAGGCCAAGATCTGTGTTCTGGAAAAAGAGGAGGATGTCTGTTGCGGAACTTCCAAAGCAAACAGCGGAATTATCCATGCAGGATTTGATGCGGAAAATGGAACCTGGAAAGCAAAAATGAATGTGCAGGGCAACAAAATGATGCCCAAGATGGCAGAAGAGCTGGACTTTCCCTACCAACAGCTGGGATCTCTGGTGGTCTGCACTGATGAAAAACGGCGGAATGGATTGGAGCAGCTTCTGGAGAGGGGAAGGAAAAATGGTGTGAAAGGACTTCGAATCCTGGAACGGGAAGAACTGCTGGGGATGGAAGCAAATATCTCGGACGGAGCGGTTGCAGCTCTGTATGCTCCTACAGGAGGAATTGTATGTCCTTTTGAGATGAACCTTGCCTATGCAGAAAATGCCTGCACCAACGGTGTGGAATTTCGTTTTTCGACTCGGGTGAAAGAAATCAGGAAGAGAGAAGGGAGTATGAAAGGAACAGATTCGTTATTACCGGCAGGGTATGAAGTAATCTGTGAAACGAAAGATGGGGAAAAAGAAGTATTTACCACTCGTTTCCTGATCAATGCAGCAGGGGTCTATGCAGATGTGATTCATAACATGGTATGCAAAGAAAAACTTTGTATTACTCCGCGCAGGGGAGACTATGTTCTGCTGGATAAAACAGCAGGCATGCATGTATCTCACACGATCTTCGCATTGCCGGATGGTATGGGAAAGGGTGTTCTGATAACCCCGACGGTACATGGAAACCTTCTGGTGGGTCCAACGGCGATTGAGATATCGGACAGGGAAGGAACGAATACAACCGCTGAGGGATTGCTGCAGGTTGCAGTAAAATCTCAGAAAACGGTGAAGAATCTTCCAATGAACCAGACCATTACGTCCTTTGCGGGATTGCGTGCCCATGAAAAGGGAGGAGATTTCATTCTTGGGGAAGCATCGGATGCGCCGGGCTTTGTAGATTGTGCAGGAATCGAATCACCGGGGCTTTCCAGTGCACCTGCAATCGGAGTCTGGATTGCGGATCTTATGAAGGAAAGAATGCATCTTAGAGAAAAGGAACACTTTGTTTCCAAAAGAAAAGGAATGGTTCATCCGTTTTCACTGTCGGATGAGGAACATAACGAGCTGATTCAGAAGAATCCGGCTTATGGAACCATTGCCTGTCGCTGTGAGAAAATTTCAGAGGGAGAAATTCTGGATGCCATTCACCGGCCGTTAGGTGCACGATCGTTGGACGGAATCAAGAGGAGAACGAGAGCCGGAATGGGAAGATGCCAGGCAGGATTCTGTACTCCGGGAACGATGGAACTCGTGTCGAGAGAACTGCAGGTTCCGATGACAGAACTGACAAAATGCGGTGGAAACTCAAAGATCGTAGTTGGTTTCACAAAAGAGGAGGCGAAAAGAAGATGAACAGAACCTATGATGTAGTGATTGTCGGTGGAGGTCCGGCAGGACTTGCAGCGGCACTTGCAGCGAAAAGAGAGGGAGCAGAACGGGTAGTGATTCTGGAGAGAAATCAGGAACCGGGAGGTATCTTAAATCAATGTATCCACAATGGATTTGGCCTGCACACTTTTTCTGAGGAATTGACAGGTCCGGAATATGCGGATCGCTTCATCCGGAAGGTGAAGGAAGAGAAGATCCCGATTTTTCCGGGCACTACGGTACTTGCAGTAAATGCCGACCATACAGTTACGGCTATGAACAGTCGGGAGGGCATTGTTAAGCTGCGGGCAGGGGCCATCGTACTTTGCATGGGTTGCCGGGAAAGACCAAGAGGTGCGCTGAATCTGCCCGGATTCCGGCCTGCTGGTATCTTCTCTGCGGGAACAGCACAGCGCCTGGTGAATATCGAAGGATGTTTGCCGGGACGGGAAGTCGTCATTCTCGGATCAGGGGATATCGGTCTGATCATGGCAAGGAGAATGACACTGGAAGGTGCGACAGTCAAGGCAGTGGCAGAGCTGATGCCTTATTCGGGAGGATTAAAAAGAAATATTGTTCAGTGTCTGGATGATTTTGGCATACCCTTGAAGCTCTCCCATACCGTAGTGGATATAGGGGGAAAAGAACGGGTGGAATCGGTGACCCTGGCACGTGTAGATGAACATCAAAAGCCGATACCCGGTACAGAGGAAAAGATCTCGTGCGATACCTTGTTGCTGTCGGTCGGTCTGATTCCGGAAAATGAACTTTCCATAGAGGCAGGAATTGCGATCAACCCTGCAACAAAAGGACCGACAGTCAATGAAAGGCTTGAGACCAGTATTCCGGGGATTTTTGCCTGCGGTAATGTGCTTCACGTTCATGATCTGGTGGACTATGTGTCAGAGGAGGCAGCAGCTGCCGGAAAAAATGCAGCAAGGTTTGTGCAGAATGGGAATCAGAACAGCAAAGGTAAAACCGTTGTTACAGTTATTGCCGGCAACGGAGTACGTTACACGGTTCCATCTGTGATTCACCCGGAGAACATGAACGAAAATCAGAAGATCCGATTTCGTGTCGGAACGGTATTCCGGGATGTTTATTTGAGTGTATATCTGAATAATAAGAGAATCCGTCACAAAAAATGCCGGATCCTGACACCCGGTGAAATGGAAGAAGTCATTTTGAAAAAAGAGGAACTTGGCAGTGATCTTCATCCGGAGAAGATTACGATGGTTGTTGAGGAGGATTGAGAAAATGGAAAAAAGAGAATTGACCTGTATCGGATGCCCGATGGGATGCCTGCTCACAGTAGAAAAAGATGAGATCGGTGTACAGAGCATTACGGGATATACCTGTAAACGAGGAAGAATTTACGGGGAAAAGGAAGTGACAAATCCAACGAGAATCGTAACAACCACGGTTCGTGTACAGGGAGGGGTTCATCCCGTTGTTCCGGTAAAAACCAGCAGCGATATTCCAAAAGCTGCAGTTTACGCTTGTATGGAAGCGATCCGCACCATTTGCCCCAAAGCGCCTGTGGACGCCGGAGAGATTCTGGCAAAAAACATAGCCGGGACAGGTGCGAATCTGATTGCGACTGCGTCCTGCAAAGCACTGGAAACGTGCAGGAACAATCCAAACTGACCGGTTAAGCCTGAGGAGACGATTCCGATTCCAGTACAAGACTTTGATTTAAGAGTCTAAGAGCGCGGTCAATTTCCGATTCCTGATCAGTAGCGGCTATTACATGTCCAACGCGGTCGGTCCCGTTTGTAACTGCCGGGAGACAGTCTCCGATGGAATAATCCAGATGATATTGTACTCCTTCATGTTTTAGCTGTTCCAGCGGAAGCGGATTGATGTCAGTGAGTCGGCCGCCCTCAGGGCAAAACAGCAGTTTGGCCATACAGGGAGTCAATGACTGATAGTCAAATGACGGAGCTTCGCCAAGAGCAGACAAAATCATTTTTTCGTAATAATCAAATCCGCAGTGAATGGACATCAGCTCCGGAATGCAGGTGGCTCCGCTTCTCCCGCCGATTTCAATGATCCATACCTGGTTGTTGCGGACAAAAAGATCTGCATTGAACGGACAGTTGTCAATACCGACTGCAGCGACGGCCAGTTCTATCTGGTGACGGATTTCCAAAAAGAGTTCCCGGCTGCAGGAATAAGGAAAACGATGACCTGACGGGATGCAGACTGCTCCGGAACGACAGACGAATTTCTGATGAGGAACACAAAGGGACAGTCTGTGATTTTGCACAAAACCATCCACCCCAATTTCCTCAGCCTGAAGATATTCTTCCACGAGCAGATAATTCTGATCTGTCGCTGCCATGCACAGCTCCCAGGCGTGTTTCATTTCGAATGGATCGGAGACTTTACGAATACCGCGGCTTCCGGATTTGTCCACTGCTTTCAAACAGATCGGATAGCCGATTCCTCTGGCAGTAGAGAGAGCCTCTGTAAGGGAAGTGACTTTATGAAAACGTGCGGTAGAAACCCCGCCTTTGGCAAAAGCTTCTTTCATACGCCATTTATCTGTGACGGTTATTGCTGCGGCAGCAGGAATGCCGGGAAGATGAAGCGCATTGCAGACAAAACCAATGGTACGGACTGCCACATCGGTTCCGGAAGTACAGATTCCCGCGATCTTCTTTTCCTTTGCGGCGGCAAGGACTGCCTCCTGATCTCTGGTGTCAAGATAGCACACTTCATCTGCACAGGCAAAACCGGGATACGGACCGGGAATGCTGACAGCGATGGTATAGAGGCCCATATCTTTAGCTTTCTGAATAAGCGGAACCTGGTAGATGCCGGCTCCAAGGATCATTAGCTTCTTCATAGATTAAGACTCCTCGTGGTCAATATTAATGGTTTCGCGCACGATAAACTGAGGCGTGTTGTTGATGGTCAGGATGATTTTTCCGAGATATTCTCCAATGATGCCCAGCACCAGAAGAATCAGGCCGAAAAAGATCAGCATCGTACAGATCAGGGAAGACCATCCCATCATCATATCAGGATTCAGAAGTTTCCGAATTATGGTAATAATGGTCGCGATAAACCCGATACAGGCAGAAAATGCTCCGACTACAGAAGAAATCCGAAGGGGAATCACGGAGTAATTCCAGTAAGCCAGCCAGAGACGAATCAGTTTGCGCAGGGTATAATTGGAGGAACCAACTTCCCTTTTGTGGTGCTCAACGGTGACATTGCCGATATTGTGGGTTGTGCGGTAAAAGATACCGTCAATATAGGGATTGTAGCTCTGATACTTGCGGACTTCAACGGCAACAGCGCGGGTGATAATCCAGAAATTGCTGGACTGAATTTCCCTGGGACGTCCAAGAAGAATACGTGAAGACACTTCATTCAGATAACTGGTACAGTTTTTCAGAAAAGAATTTTTGCGTTTTTCGTAAACACCATAGACCAGATCATAGCCTTCTTCCATTTTTTTCAGTAATTTCCAGATCTGGGAAGGATGAGTCTGAAGATCATCATCCATACCGAGAATCAGATCACCCTCTGCATAATGGAGGGCCGCCATAAGGGCGTTGTGCTGTCCGAAATTCCGCATCAGATTCACACCCTTCACGTTGGAATAGTCTTTGCAGAGACGCCGTATTTCCTGAAAAGTTTCGTCTCTGGAATTGTCATTGACAAGGACAAATTCACAGGTGTACAAGTCCCAGCGGGAAAATTCTTCCATGACCATTTCCACAACCTTTCGTATGGTTGCCTCGGAATTATAGCAGGGAATTACAATTGATACTAACATAGGTTCTCCTTTCCAAAAGCTGTCAATTCTCCTCTGTTCAGACAGTCATAAAACAGTGGAGTTCCTCCAGTATGGAGAAACAGAATATTTTTCTCTTTGATCTGATGTTTCTTCAGGTATTCTTCCATGCCAAGAAAAGCCTTTCCGGTATAAACCGGGTCAAGCGGAAGGCTGTTAGTGCGGAACTCTCTTTGAATACACGCAAGAATCGCCTCATCATAGAGACCATATCCTCCTCTTCGGTATTCATCTTCCAGAAGAATCTCTTCAGAAAGAGAGAATTCTCTCGGAAAGCCTTTTTCTGCGAGAAGGGAAGTGACACCCTGTGCGATAATGGAGGAACCTCTTTTGCGGTCCCTTGAAACGGAGATACCGACAATCTTTTTGGCATCACCGTGCAGGAGATGTCCGCAGATCAGGCCGCTCTGCGTAGCGCCTGTGCCGGAAGCATGAAAGAGATAGTCGAAGGTGATGCCAAGCGTATGCTCCGCCTCGATAATTTCCTGGTAGGCATCTGCATAGGCACGTGCAGCCACGCCTTCATTGCCGGTCCCGTATTTGTTTCCATAGATATAGTAAGGTTTTCGTCCGGCTCCAAGGAGACGGTTCCTTGTATCCTCCACAGCTTGAGCGATGGCATTTTTTTTACAGGGAATCATGGAGGCACCAAGCAGTTCCATCAGTCTGGTGTTGGATGTGACGGTGTCAGAAGCTTCCGACTCACTGTGTGAACAGATAATATAACAGGGAATCTGCTCTATGGCACAACGGTTTGCAATCACCCGGCAAAGATTGGAACTGGTACTTCCGTAGGCAATCATGGTGTCACAGTTTTTTTCTTTCATATCGTCAAAAAAAGCGTTGGCAATGCGAACTTTGTTTCCCCCAAGACCAAAGGAGAGCAGGTCATCCCGCTTTACAAACATACGGTTTCCGGTATCGGAATGAAGTTCATAAACTGGTGTACTCATTCTTTTTTCTCCTGTCACTGATCACAGATTTAGATACATACGTTTCCTTATTATATCACATCTGATGCTATTGTCAAAGTCTGTCACAATTCCTGGTTGACTTTTGGAATCCGGAAAAGTATCATGAAAACAGGAAATCAATATGGAGGAGCAAAAGGATGAATTTTGAGTTTGAACAGAGACTTAAAAAACATTATGATGAGCTGAAGTGGCTGTACTGTGAGCTGTACGCAGGACGGGAGGATATGTTTGATTCCCTTGTGGAAAACATGGAATCCTGGTACGAGACGAGAAAAGAAGACTTAAAAGAGATGGATCGCCTCAGAGAAGCAGATCCTGCCTGGTATTATTCCAGAAACATGGTAGGAATGATGCTGTACACAGATGCTTTCGCGGGCAACCTGCAGGGAGTCAAAGAAAAACTGGACTATCTGGAGGAGTGCCGTGTAAACTATCTTCATCTGATGCCGCTTCTGGACACCCCAAAAGGAAAGAGTGACGGCGGATATGCCGTAGCAGATTATCGGACGGTAAGACCGGACCTTGGCACGATGGATGATCTGGAGGAACTTTCCGACTGCTGCAGAGAGAGAGGAATCAGTATTTGCCTGGATTTTGTCATGAACCATACATCTGAAGAGCATGAGTGGGCGAGAAGGGCAAGAGCAGGAGAAAAAGAATACCAGGATCGGTATTTCTTCTTTGATACCTATGATATCCCGGCAGAATATGAAAAGACCTGCCCTCAGGTATTTCCTACCACAGCTCCAGGCAATTTCACCTGGCTGGATGACATAAAAAAGCATGTCATGACAACTTTCTATCCGTATCAGTGGGATCTGAATTACGCTAATCCGGTAGTATTTAACGAAATGGTGTACAATATGCTTTATCTCGTCAATCGTGGAATCGATATCATAAGAATCGATGCGGTACCTTATATCTGGAAACAGTTAGGCACACCATGCAGGAATCTTCCGCAGGTACATACCATTGTACGTATGATGAGAATGATCTCTGAAATTGTATGCCCGGGTGTGATTCTTCTCGGCGAAGTGGTGATGGAACCGGAGAAGGTAGTGCCGTATTTTGGATCTGTAGAGAAACCGGAATGCCACATGCTGTATAATGTAACAACAATGGCCTCCACCTGGCATACAGTTGCCACGAAGGATACTGCGCTTTTACAGAGACAGATGGATATTGTGTCAGCTCTGCCAAAACAGTACGTATTTTTAAATTATCTGCGCTGTCATGACGATATCGGATGGGGACTGGATTATCCCTGGCTGAGATATTTCGGTATTTCTGAACCTGCACATAAAAAGTTTCTGAATGATTATTTCCAGGGATATTTCCGGGGAAGTAACGCGAGGGGTGAATTGTATAACAACGATCCGGTTCTGCAGGATGCACGTCTGTGCGGTACAACAGCTTCCCTGTGTGGATTGGAAAGCGGTGAGTATGAGAGAAATGAAGAGAAAATCTGGAGAGCAGTGAAGAAGATTCAGATGCTCAATGCTTATCTCTTCATTCAGTCGGGTATTCCGGTTGTCTACAGCGGTGACGAGATCGGTCAGCTCAATGACTATACTTATAAGGAATCCGATGACGCAGACCGCAGAGCGGATTCCCGCTATCTGCATCGTGGATCCTTCCCATGGCAGAGAGCATCCAGAAGAAGCGTTGAGGGTACGGTTCCCTATGCGATCTTCTCCGCGATGAAACGGATGGAGGAAATGCGTGCCGCTCATGAGGTGTTTGATGTGGATGCGGATGTCTGGACGCGTATGACGGGAGATACCGGTGTACTCTGTGTCTGCAGAAAGAAAGGAAAGGAAACCCTTGTGGGTATCTTTAACTTCCAGGATGAGACGAGAACAGCGTGGCTGGATCTTGGAGGGGAAGTGTATGAGAATCTCCTTACCGGTGTGCGGATGGGCCTTACCAATGTGACGGTACCTGCAAACGGATATTACTGGTTTTTAAAGATCGAAGAGGAAACAAAATAGAGCCAGAGGATTCTTATGAGGAAGCGGCGGCGAA
Organism: Fusicatenibacter sp.; assembly: GCA_022766945.1. Classification (GTDB taxonomy): domain Bacteria; phylum Bacillota; class Clostridia; order Lachnospirales; family Lachnospiraceae; genus Fusicatenibacter. Next base: position 123,909 of record JALEOU010000071.1, read on the forward strand.
CCTGAATATGGGTTTTGCCGCTGTTTCTTTCGCATTTTTTTCATCTCTTTCATATGATGATAGTAGAGGCAAACGCAGTTTGCCCGTAGATATGGAAATGTTGTTATCATAAGGGAGGAAATTATGAAAAAGAAGCTGATTTTACTGACTATGGTGACTCTTGCCGGCTTTTCCCTGATCGGATGCAATGCCAAACCATCGGATTTTGATGGGGACGAAAAGCAAACCGCGTATGAAAAACTGCAGGAAGTGACACTCAATGAGGTGGCTCACTCTATCTTTTATGCTCCGCAGTATGTTGCGATTGAGGAAGGGTATTTTGAGGAGGAAGGCATCCGGCTGAATCTGGTGACGGGATTTGGAGCAGACAAAGTGCTGACAGCGCTGATTTCCGGGGAGGCAGATATCGGATTTATGGGTGCAGAATCTACGATCTATGCCTATCAGGAAGGCGCTGCAGATCCTGTGGTCAACTTTGCGCAGCTGACCAGCCGGGCCGGTAATTTTGTCGTGGCACGCGAGGCGGATCCGGATTTTACCTGGGAGGATCTGATCGGCAAAGAAGTTCTGGGCGGAAGAAAAGGCGGTATGCCGGAGATGGTTTTTGAGTATGTACTGAAAGAAAAGGGGATTGATCCCCAAAAAGATCTGAAGATCAATCAGAGTATTGACTTTGGCTCGACTGCTGCTGCATTCTCGGGCGGTCAGGGAGACTATACCATTGAGTTTGAGCCATCGGCTACTATTCTCGAAAAAGAGGGAAATGGTTATGTGGTGGCTTCGGTGGGCACAGAATCCGGTTATGTTCCGTATACGTCCTACAGTGCAAAGAAAAGCTATCTTGAAGCAAATACGGAGCTGATTCAAAGGTTTACAAATGCACTTCAGAAAGGAATGGATTATGTACAGACACACACACCGCAGGAGATTGCTTCCGTGATCGCACCGCAGTTCGCAGAGACGGATGAGGATACCATTGTGACGATCGTGGAACGGTACTATGAACAGGAGACCTGGAAATCAAACCTGATATTTGAACAGGATAGCTTTGACCTTCTGCAGGATATTCTGGAAAGCGCAGGGGAATTGGAAGAGAGGGTGCCCTATGAAGAAATCATTACAACCGAATACGCGAAAAAATCTGTTACAAGTTGATTATCATTTTTACTCAAAAAATTAATGAAATTTTTGCATTCTTGTCAAATTTTTCGTATATGGTTGTGCTATAATGCTTCCGTGACTTAAAGAAGGGACAGAAAACCGGAAAAACAGACGAGAAGTGTGCAGAAGCTTCAGCGTCAGATTTTCCGTTTTCTGATAAGTCGAGGGAAGAGGTTTAGAAGAATGACAAAAAAGAAAAAGATGTTGTTGACGCTTGTAGCTGTGATGATCCTCATTATGGCAGTTGCGTATGCGGGTATGGCAATTTATTTTGGCCGCCATTTTTATTCCAATACAACCATCAATGGAATCAATTGTACGGAGATGGATGCAAAGGAGGCAAAACAGCTCCTTTCCGATGATGTACACGTTTATACATTGACGCTTGTAGAGATGGATGGAACAAAGGAGATACTCACAGCAGAACAGCTGGGCCTTTCTTTTCGGGACGATGGGGAAGTGGATCAGCTACTCGAAAACCAGAATTCCTGGCTGTGGATCCGTGAGTTCTTTTCAGATAAACAGCATGAATTGAAAGTCAGTGTGGAGGTGGATGAAGACACCGTTCGGTCGGCTGTGAAAGAACTTTCCTGTATGCAGGAAGGAAATTATACATCTCCTGTGGATGCCGCGCTTGTGGAAACGGACACGGGGTACGAAATTACTCAGGAAGTAGAAGGAAATCAGCTGGATACGGAAAAGACCGTTGCGGCAGTCTGTCAGGCAGCAGTTGACGGTTCTGAGACGATTGATCTCTCGGCTGCAGGCTGTTACTTAAAACCTGCAGTGTACCAGGATAACGCAGAACTTGTGGAACAGCGAAATTACAAAAATCAGCTGGTCAGCGCAAATCTGACGATGGACTTTGGCAGCGGAAGGACAGAGACGGTGGATACGGCTCTTTTGAAAACCTGGATTGTGCAGGATGAAACAGGAAAAGATGTCATTGATCAGAACCAGATTCGCGCGTATGTCAGCACGCTTGCTGAAAAATACAATACGTTCCAGACAACGCGATATTTTGAAAAAACCGGAGGAGGTACAGCGGTTCTGACTGCAGGAGATTACGGCTGGTTGATGGATGAGGAAACCACAGCAGCGGATTTGTCTGCTGCAATTGCGGAAGGGCGCCAGGGAACCTTTGAAGTCACCTATACGAATACGGCAAAATCCAGGGCACTCAATGATATCGGAAGTTCTTATGTGGAAATCTCTATTGACCAGCAGACAATGTGGTGCTATGTAGACGGACAGCTGATCGTGTCAACACCTGTTGTCACCGGATGTGTATCCAAGGGAACGGAGACGCCAAGAGGTGGTGTCTGGAAGGTAAAGACCAGAAAAACAGATTATACGATGACAGGAAAAACAGATCCGGAAACCGGAAAACCTTCCTATACTGCACATTGTAATTACTGGGTTCCGTACAGTGAGGATCTGACGATCGGCCTGCATGATCTTGTAACCAGATCGGCTTTCGGAGGAGATATCTATCTGACAAATGGCTCGCACGGATGTGTCAATACACCGCTGGAGGCTATGAAACAGATCTTTGATGTAGTTGCCTACGGATTTCCGGTGGTTGTCTACTAAGTACTTGTGGGTTGAAATCGGGAGCCAGATGCAAAAAAGGAGCAGGAAAACAAGAAGTTTCCCGCCCCTTTTTTGTGTCCGGATCCTGTTTTTGACAGGCTACAGGGATTTTTTTAGCTTTCTTTGACTTCGAGAATTCCCATCGGACATGCTTTTGCACAGATACCACAGGCGATACATTTGGAAGCAGTTGGAGCTTCCGGTGCTTTGACCATGACACCCATCGGACAGACTTCCACGCATTTGCCGCAGCCAACGCAGAGCTTCTTGTTAATCATATACGTACCCTTTGCATTCTGAGTGATGGCGTGCTCAGGACATTCACGTGCGCATTTTCCGCACTGGATGCAGACATTTGTCTTAACAGTGCCGTTCTTCTCAACAATGCGGATACAGGATTTGTCCGGATCAAATACTTTGTAAAAAGCCTCTGAACATGCAATCTCACAGGCGAGACAAGCCTTACATGCGCTTTTATCTGTTACAACAAGTTTTTTCATAGGTTTTATCCTCCGCTGATATGTAGGTTTTGATAATCTTAGTATAACCTCCCATGGACCATTTCGCAAGAGAGAAAAAAAGAAGCATCAAAAATGGATGGAAAATATTGCAAAATTTCGGAAATTGTTGCATACTAAAATACGTAGCAGGGATCTACTTCACTTTTGGACATCAGGAGAACAGGAGGACGGATTCATGAAGGTAGGTTTTATTGGCGGTGGAAATATGGCAAGTGCCATGATCGGAGGCATGCTCCGAAAGGCAGTCGTGTCCCGGGATGATCTGATGGTATCTGTACATACGCAAGCGAGTGCAGATCGCCTGAGAGAGCAGTTTGGGATATTGGCGGTCACGGATAATGCGTCTGTTGCTGAAACTTCGGATATTGTATTTCTGGCTGTGAAACCGAACATTTGCGAAAAAATAATAGTTGAGATAGCTTCTTACATTACACCAGGGAAAATTGTGGTATCGATTATCCCGGGAAGATCGTTGGAATGGCTGGATACAACATTTGGGAAGCCTACCAAGCTGGTTCGTACAATGCCCAATACTCCTGCGTTGGTTGGGGAAGGGATGACAGGTGTCTGTGTAAATGAGCTGATTACAGATGACGAACGGGAATATGTCATGACTTTGCTGAAAAGCTTTGGCCGTGCACAGCTTGTACCGGAGCGCCTTATGGATGCAGTTGTCGGTGTCAGCGGCAGTTCCCCGGCGTATGTTTTTCTATTTATAGAAGCATTGGCCGATGCTGCAGTAGCGGAGGGTATGCCGAGAAAACAGGCATATGAATTCGCAGCGCAATCTGTTCTTGGCAGTGCGAAGCTGGTTTTGGAAACCGGAAAGCACCCGGGAGAGCTCAAGGATATGGTATGTTCGCCTGGAGGTACTACCATTGAGGCAGTCTGTATTCTGGAGAAAGAGAAGATGCGCAGTGCAGTAATAGAAGCAACCCGCGCCTGTGTCAGAAAGGCAAAAGAGGTTTAACCGGATGATTGTATTTGTAAGAAGGAATAACGCGATGCCCAGCGGTTCCTTCGCAAGAAAATGTGATTAGGCATAGCCAATCAAAAGGTCCCAAAAGTGATTACTTTTTGGGACCTTTTCCTCTGCTCAGTGTGCTGTTGTGATACGCGGCAGAATAGGTGACATCCTCACCGAACCATTCGGGCGGAACAAAAGAATTGGCAGAGGTTTCGTCTGGAAATTCCACCTCGGCCAGAGCAAGACCTTCATAAGGAGCATCAAAGAGATCCAGTTCGATAGTCAGGTTATCCAAAAAAGGAATCAGATAACGTGTCTTGGACAGTACAATGCCGTCTGCCTTATCACGAAGGTGCAGATAGGATTCGCGGTTTAGCGGAAGATTGTACTCTTCACGAACCAGGAATCCTTTGGACTTATAGGTCAGATAATAATCATCATCAGAGCGCCGGATTCGGACAACCGGCTCCGTGCATAGATAAGCCTGCTCGATTTTTTTACAGGGATACTGTTCCAGATGTTCCGGTAGATATTCCGGCAGGTATTTTCGTTCAATTTCCATGGGCGCCTCCTGTTGCCACAGAAAAAAGTCTGTGGGGATAATAGACAATAAAGTTGTATAAATGAGTTACCAGACAAATGAGCCTGACGTGGATTTTTCCGTGCTTTTCACTCCCAAAATCCGCGTCTTATAAATTATACCATGTCTGAGAGAATCTGTTAAGGTGTTGTTTAAGTTTTGTGAATTTCGTGTGAATGTATGTATTTTATGGGGATTTGTGATATAATCACTCTGGTTATGCCGTTTGAGGGATAGATAAGGAGGAAGAAATCATGTCAAAAATTTATATTTTTCTGGCCGATGGCTGTGAGGAGATTGAGGCACTCACACCGGTGGATTTGCTTCGCCGCGCAGGCGAGGAAGTGTGTACCGTATCCGTGATGGGAAGGAAAGAGATCATCGGATCCCACAGGATTACCATTCTCGCAGACTGTACCATCGAGGAAAGTGAATTTGATGACGGAGATTTGCTGGTTCTCCCGGGAGGGATGCCCGGAACACTGAATCTGGGAGGGTGTGAAAGTCTGGCTGCGCTGATCCGTTCTTATGATGATAAGGGAAAACGGATCGCGGCGATTTGCGCCGCACCGAGTATTTTGGGTGTGATGGGAATCTTAAAGGATAAAAAGGCAGTGTGTTTTCCGGGATTTGAAGAAAAGCTGGCAGGGGCAAAAATCCAGGAACAGCCGACCGTTACGGATGGAAATGTAACAACTGGTCGGGGTATGGGAGCTGCAATCGATTTCTCTTTGGAGCTGATCAGAGTGCTGAAGGGTGAGGAAGCAGCAAAGAAAATGGGTGAGAAAATAGTTTATCACTGCTGAATATGCCATAGAAAGAATTTCGAAAAAATACTGGCGTTTTTATAAGGAATGTGTTATACTCGTTTAATGACTGTAGAGTGGAGAAGTGGCAGGCATTTTTCTGCCCGCTTTTCGTATAAATCAAGGAGGAAATAGAAAAGAATGAGTGTACAGGTCGAAAAATTGGAAAAAAACATGGCCAAACTTACGATTGAAGTTCCGGCAGAAGACTTAGAAAAGGCACTGGAAGCCGCATATCAGAAACAGAAAAAGAACATCAGTATTCCTGGATTCCGCAAAGGAAAAGTGCCGAGAGCTATGGTTGAGAAGATGTATGGACCGGCCGTATTTTATGAGGATGCTGTCAATGCATTGATTCCGGAGCAGTACTCCAAGGCAGCTGACGAGAGTGGACTTGATATCGTTTCACGTCCTGAGATCAACGTTGAGCAGATTGAGAAAGGCAAGACATTTATTTTTACTGCAGAAGTAGCTGTAAAACCGGAAGTTACCCTTGGCGAGTACAAAGGACTGGAAGTTCCGAAAGCAGACACTGAGGTGACTGATGAGGAAGTGGAAGCCGAACTGAAAAAAGAGCAGGATAAGAATGCAAGAACGATCAATGTAGAAGATCGTCCGGCTGCAGATGGTGATACCGTAACACTCGACTTTGAAGGATTTGTCGATGACGTTGCATTTGAAGGCGGAGCAGGAAAAGATTACCCTCTGACACTTGGGTCTCATTCTTTCATTCCGGGCTTTGAAGAGCAGCTCGTTGGTGCAGCTCTTGAGCAGCCAGTTGATGTGAATGTGACATTCCCGGAAGATTATCAGGAAGAGTCTCTGGCAGGAAAGGCAGCCGTATTCAAATGTGTGATCCACAAGATCGAGGCAAAGGAACTGCCGGCTCTGGATGATGATTTCGCAAAAGATGTGTCTGAGTTTGATACACTTGATGAGTATAAGAAAGAAATCAAAGACAACCTGACCAAAAAGAAAGAAGAGGAAGCAAAGACTGCCAAAGAAAACGCAGTGGTAGACAAAGCGATTGAGAATGCTACCATGGAGATTCCGGAGGCAATGATCAATACACAGGCTGAAAATATGGTAGATGACTTCGCAAGAAGAATTCAGTCTCAGGGTCTGACCATGGAACAGTATATGCAGTTTACCGGATCAAACATGGAAACGCTCAAAGAGCAGATGAAACCGCAGGCTGTTAAGAGAATTCAGAGCAGACTGGTGCTTGAGAAGGTAGCAGAGGTTGAAAACATCGAAGTGACCGAGGAGAAGCTGAATGAAGAGCTGACCAGGATGGCAGAGATGTATAAGATGGAAGTTGAGAAGCTGAAAGAGCTGATGGGAGATTATGAGACAGATCAGATGAAGAAAGATCTGGCTGTTCAGGAAGCTGTTACCCTCATGGCTGACAGCGCAAAAGAGGTTTAATGATTAGATTGGAGGCCTTTTGATGAGTTTAGTACCTTATGTCATCGAGCAGACAAGCAGGGGAGAGAGAAGTTATGACATTTATTCCAGACTGCTGAAAGACCGTATCATCTTTCTTGGTGAGGAAGTGACGGATGTATCCGCAAGTCTGATTGTAGCGCAGCTGCTGTTTCTGGAGTCAGAGGATCCAGGAAAGGATATCCATCTGTACATCAACAGCCCGGGTGGTTCTGTAACAGCAGGTATGGCGATTTATGACACAATGCAGTATATCAAATGTGATGTGTCAACGATCTGTATCGGTATGGCTGCAAGTATGGGAGCATTCCTGCTGGCAGGAGGCACGAAGGGAAAAAGAATGGCTCTGCCAAATGCGGAGATCATGATTCATCAGCCTTCCGGCGGTGCTCAGGGCCAGGCTACAGAAATCAAGATTGTAGCTGACCATATCCTGAAGACCAGAAAGAAATTGAATGAGATTCTGGCAGCAAATACAGGAAAACCTCTGGAACAGATCGCAATCGATACAGAGCGGGACAACTATCTGTCTGCAGAAGAAGCAAAAGAATACGGTCTGATTGATAATGTAATTACGAACCGATAAAATTTGGAAAGGTGTCCAAAAGCGTAGTTCCTGCAATGAGGCTTTTGCGGCACCTTTTCCGCTAACAGTATTTGCTTCACTTATGTGATTTGTTATCTATGAAAGATGGAACAACCAGAAAGGAAGGAAATTATGGCTTTGAAGGGAAACGATACAAAGATCCGCTGCTCTTTCTGCGGTAAGACGGAAGATCAGGTTCGAAAACTGATTGCTGGACCTGACGGGGCGTTTATCTGTGATGAGTGTGTGGAAATTTGTGCAGAGATTATAGAAGAAGAGTTTGAGGAGCAGTATCCTCAGATGAATTCAGATGAGATTCGTTTGATAAAACCAAGGGAAATCAAAGAGTTCCTGGATGATTATGTGATTGGACAGGACGAGGCAAAGAAAGTCCTTTCTGTTGCGGTTTATAACCATTATAAACGTGTATTATCCGGAGAGACCTCTGATGTGGAGCTTCAAAAGAGCAATATTCTGATGCTGGGGCCTACCGGTTCCGGAAAGACTTTCCTGGCACAGACATTGGCAAAACTGATCAATGTACCGTTTGCCATTGCAGATGCGACTGCACTGACAGAAGCCGGTTATGTGGGAGAAGATGTGGAAAATATTCTGCTTCGTCTGATTCAGGCGGCAGATTACGATATTGAGCGCGCACAGCACGGGATTATCTATATCGATGAGATCGATAAAATCACAAGAAAATCAGAGAATGCTTCGATCACGCGGGACGTGTCCGGGGAAGGCGTTCAGCAGGCTCTGCTGAAGATTCTCGAGGGTACGGTTGCATCTGTTCCGCCTCAGGGAGGCAGAAAGCATCCGCACCAGGAATTTATACAGATTGATACGACAAACATTCTGTTTATCTGCGGCGGTGCTTTTGAGGGACTTGATAAAATCATTGAAACGCGGCAGGATACCAAATCAATCGGTTTTAATAATCCGATCGGACATGAGAAAAAGGAAAACATCGGTGAGCTGCTTCATCAGGTCATGCCTCAGGATCTTGTCAAGTTTGGTTTGATACCGGAATTTGTCGGACGTGTGCCAATTGTCGTGACACTGAACGGACTGGATGAAGAGGCTTTAAAGAGAATTCTGGTAGAGCCGAAGAATTCTCTGGTAAAACAGTATCATAAGCTGTTTGAACTCGATGGAGTGGATCTGCAGTTTGACGATGAAGCGCTGGACGCAATCGCAAAGAAATCCATGGAGAGAAAAACAGGTGCCAGAGGATTGCGCGCGATTATGGAAGATACCATGATGGATCTGATGTTTGAAGCACCCTCTGATAGCACCATGAAAGAGTGCCGCATTACAAAAGAAGCCGTGGAAAAGAAGGCAGCACCTGTGGTAATCCATGGAGAGCCTGCTCCGGTACCAAGGAGAATGGCGGGAAGACGTGCAGGGAGACCAGAGACTGCCTGAAAAACTGTTACCAAAAGTAAAGAGGAAAAAGAATGGAAGAAGTGACAAAAATATTACCAGCAATCGCCCTTCGCGGGACTACGATTCTGCCGGATATGATTGTGCATTTTGACATCAGCCGGACAAAATCCATCAAAGCGGTGGAGGAAGCCATGCTGGATGACCAGAAAATATTCCTGATTACACAGAAAGACCCGGATACGGAAGTGCCGGGTCTCCTTGACGTGTATAAGATCGGAACAATTGCAACGATCAAGCAGGTTGTCCGGATGCCAAAAGAGGTACTGCGAATCCTGGTAGAAGGAGAGTGCCGGGCGGAACTGCTTTCTTTTACAGAAGGGCTGGATTATCTGCAGGCTGATGTGACTGTTTTCCCTGAGGAACAATCGGAGCCTGTGTCAGAGAATGCGAAAGAAGCGATGCTTCGGAATTTGAAAGAACTGTTCGCCGTTTACTGTCAGCAGAGCCAGAAAATCAGTAAGGAGCTGGCGACACAGATTCTGGAGAATGATAGAATTGAGAAACTGGTGGATCAGATTGCGATCAATCTGCCGGTAGGGTACGAACAACGCCAGCAGCTTCTGGATGCAGTGGAGCTTCCGGAACGGTATGACACCTTAAGTGTTATGCTTGCAAATGAAATACAGATTCAGGAAATCCGGATGGAGCTGCAGGGACAAATCAAGGAACGGATTGACAAGAATCAGAGGGAGTATATCCTGCGGGAACAGCTGAAGTTGATTCGGGAGGAACTGGGCGAGGACAATGCGCAGTCGGAAATCCAGAATTACAAAAGGGAGCTCGAGAAGCTGAAAGCCTCACGGGAAGTGAAAGACAAAATCGCAGAAGAAATCCATCGACTGGAGAACTCGGGAAATAATCCGTCAGAAGCCGGTGTGATCCGGGGATATATCGAGACATTGCTCGGTTTACCTTGGGATAAGGCATCCAGAGATAATCAGGATTTGTCCAGGGCGAGGGCGATACTCGAAGAAGATCATTATGGTTTATCCAAGGTTAAGGAAAGGATTCTGGAGTACCTGGCAGTTCGTACTCTGACCAGAAAAGGCGAGAGCCCGATTCTCTGTCTGGTAGGACCTCCCGGAACCGGAAAAACTTCGATTGCCCGTTCGGTTGCCCGTGCACTGAACAAGAAATACGTCAGAATCTGTCTTGGCGGTGTGCGCGATGAAGCAGAAATCCGGGGACATCGGAGAACCTACATTGGCGCTATGCCAGGGCGCATTGCGCAGGGACTGCATCAGGCAAAAGTGAAAAATCCACTGATGCTTCTGGATGAGATAGACAAGGTAAGTGCGGATTACAAAGGAGATACTTCCTCTGCTCTCCTGGAAGTGTTGGATTCTGAGCAGAACAGTCGGTTTTCCGATCACTATGTGGAAATATCCATCGATCTGTCGGAGGTTCTGTTTATCGCTACTGCAAATGATATACAGGGAATCCCCAAACCTCTGCTTGACCGTATGGAAGTGATTGAGATATCCAGTTATACGGAAAATGAGAAATTTCATATCGGAAGAGAACATCTGATTCCCAAGCAGATCAGAGCAAACGGATTGAATGAAGAACAGCTGTCCATCAGTGATGAAGCGCTTGAAGGAATCATCAGCGGCTATACCAGGGAAGCAGGTGTGAGATCTCTGGAACGTCAAATTGGAAGAATCTGCAGAAAAAGCGCCAGAAAACTTCTGGAAGAGCATGAGCAGAAGGTTCAGGTGACCAAAAAGAATCTGGAGGAGTTTCTGGGGAAAGAAAAATATGAGTTTCAGCCGATCAACGAAAAGGCGGAGATCGGTATTGTGCGTGGATTGGCCTGGACGGCCGTTGGCGGAGATACGCTTCAGATCGAAGTAAATGTTATGCCCGGAAAAGGTGAATTTTTGCTGACAGGACAGCTCGGAGATGTCATGAAGGAATCTGCACAGGCTGGGATCAGTTATATCCGGTCTGTGGCGGAACAGTATCAGATCGAGAAAGAATTTTTCGGCAAAAATGATATTCACATTCATATTCCGGAGGGGGCTGTTCCGAAAGACGGACCTTCTGCAGGAATTACAATGGCAACGGCCATGCTTTCTGCGATTACCCGTGTCCCGGTCAAAGCGGATGTTGCTATGACAGGAGAAATTACCCTTCGGGGGCGTGTCCTGCCGATTGGGGGATTGAAGGAAAAACTCCTGGCAGCGAAGAAAGCGGGAATCCATACGGTTCTGGTTCCGTTTAAGAATGAACCGGATGTAAGGGAAATGGATCGGGAAATTACAGATGGACTTACGATTTGTTTGGTGGAAACGATGGAACAGGTGCTTACATATGCCCTTGACAGACAATGACAGGAGAGAGAAATCATGGTAATCAAACAGGTTGAACTGCAGTATGTCTGTGGCATCACCAGCAAACTGCCGAAAACAGGTCAGGTGGAGGTGGCGTTCGCCGGAAAATCCAATGTGGGAAAGTCATCACTGATCAATGCGCTCATGAATCGGAAATCACTGGCCCGTACCAGTGCGCAGCCCGGCAAAACGCAGACAATCAATTATTATCACATTAATCAGGATATGTATCTGGTAGATCTTCCGGGCTATGGTTTTGCCCGGGCCTCCGAAGAGGTAAAGGCAAAATGGGGGAAATTGATCGAGGATTATCTTCATCAGTCCGAGATGCTGCGTGCAGTCTTTCTGCTGATTGATATCCGGCATGCACCATCGGAAAATGATGTAATTATGTACGACTGGATTATGCGAAACGGATATCAGCCGTTGATTATCGCAACAAAACTGGACAAAATCAAGCGAAGTCAGATTTCGAAACAGCTGAAACTGATCCGGGATACGCTGCAGGCGGAAAAAGATACGATTGTGATTCCATTTTCTGCTGAGACCAGGCAGGGCCGGGAGGAAATCTGGACGCTGATTGAAGATGTCTGCCGTGCAGAAGAAAGCGGGGAATAAACGATGGGAATCATTAAGGCCGCAAAATTGGGTTTTGATTATTTCAGATATGAGGATGACACTGAGGAGCCGGAGGCTACCAGAGCGATTGATGATGTCAATCTGGAAATTGAGGCAGGTCAGTTTATTGCCATCCTTGGACATAATGGAAGCGGAAAATCGACGTTTGCAAAACATATCAATGCACTGCTGGTTCCCACAGAAGGAACGCTGTGGGTGGACAATATGGATACTTCTGACGAGGAGGATGTCTGGAAGATTCGACAGAAGGCTGGAATGGTATTTCAGAATCCGGATAATCAGATTATCGGAAATGTGGTGGAAGAAGATGTGGGATTTGGCCCGGAAAATATGGGTGTCCCCACAGAGGAAATCTGGAAACGCGTGGATGAGAGTCTTGCGGCAACCGGAATGATTGCTTATCGGACACAGTCCCCCAATAAGCTCTCCGGAGGGCAGAAACAGAGAGTCGCTATCGCCGGAGTTATGGCGATGCAGCCGGAATGTATTGTGCTGGATGAACCGACAGCAATGCTTGACCCGAACGGACGAAAGGAAGTCCTGCGCGCTGTTCGGGAGCTAAATGAAAAAAAGGGAGTAACAGTCATTCTGATCACTCATTATATGGAGGAAGTTGTCTTTGCGGACAATGTCTTTGTCATGGATGAGGGAAGGATTGTTATGCAAGGAACACCAAGAGAAATCTTTTCCCAGGTGGAAAAACTAAAAGAGCTTCGTCTGGATGTTCCGCAGGTGACACTGTTGGCCTATGAACTGCGAAAGAGTGGGGTGGATCTCCCGGAAGGAATCCTGACCACAGAGGAATTGGTGAATGCACTATGTCAGTAAAATTGGAAGATGTTACGTATATTTACAGTCCCGGAACCGTATATGAGATGCATGCGCTGGAGCATGTGAACCTGGAGATACCTGACGGGCAGTTTGTGGGAGTGATTGGACACACAGGAAGCGGAAAATCCACACTGGTACAGCATTTGAATGGATTGATCCGGCCAACCTCAGGCCATGTCTATTATCGGAATGAAGATATCTGGCAGGAGGGGTATCAGCTTCGTCAGTTAAGGAGCCATGTGGGACTGGTGTTTCAATATCCGGAGCATCAGCTTTTTGAGACGGATGTTCTGACAGATGTCTGTTTTGGACCCAAAAACCAGGGATTATCACCGGAAGAATGTGAAAAGAGAGCACGCGAAGCCCTTTCTTCGGTGGGTGTGGAAGAAGAACTGTATGATAAGTCCCCCTTTGAGCTTTCAGGAGGACAGAAGCGCCGCGTGGCGATCGCAGGTGTGCTGGCTATGAATCCGGATTTTCTTATTCTGGATGAACCGACTGCGGGGCTGGACCCGAGAGGAAGAGATGAAATTCTTGATCAGATTGAGCGCCTGCACAAAGAGCGGGGCATTTCGATTCTTCTGGTATCCCACAGCATGGAGGATATTGCCCGTTATGTAGAACGGATTATTGTGATGAATAAGGGGCATGTTGCCTTTGACGGTGCTCCCAAGGAAGTATTTTCTCATTACAAAGAGCTGGAGACCATGGGACTAGCGGCTCCGCAGATGACCTATATTATGCATTCCTTAAAAGAACACGGCATGGATGTGGACGTGACAGCAACGACGGTGGAAGAAGCAAAAGCGTCGATTCTGAAGGCACTCAAAGGGAAGAAAGGGAAGTAAAATACCATGATTAGAGATATTACGTTAGGACAGTATTATCCGGCGGATTCCATTCTTCATCGACTGGACCCGAGGGTGAAATTTGTGGGTACCATCGCTTATATTATTTCTCTGTTTCTGTTTCGCAGCTGGGGATATGTGCTGGGAGCCCTGTTTCTTGGTGCGATGATCCTCCTTTCCAGAGTTCCTTTTAAATTCATAGTAAAAGGTCTGAAATCCATCATGATGCTGCTGGCCATTACGATGTTTTTCAATATTATCTTTACGCCGGGAGAACCCGTCTTTCAGATCTGGAAAATTAAGATCACGGCAGAAGGTCTTTCCTTTGCTGCCAAGATGGCGATTCGTCTTGTGTTTCTGATTATCGGATCTTCTCTGATGACCCTGACAACAACGCCGAATCAGCTGACCGATGCGATGGAAAGTCTTATGGGACCGCTCAAAAAACTGCATGTTCCGGTCCATGAGATTGCAATGATGATGTCCATTGCACTTCGGTTTATCCCGATCCTTCTGGAGGAAACGGATAAGATCATGAAGGCACAGATGGCAAGAGGCGCGGATTTTGAGAGCGGAAATCTGATTCAGAAAGTAAAGAATATGGTTCCACTTTTGGTACCGCTCTTTATCTCGGCTTTCCGCAGGGCGAATGATCTGGCGTTGGCGATGGAAGCGCGCTGCTACCATGGCGGTGAGGGTCGTACACAGATGAAACCATTGCAATATCATAACCGGGATTACGCAGCATACGGGGTATTGATTGTTTATCTGATCATAAGTGTAGTATTACGGGTTCTGGGATTTTGATGAAAGAAAAAGATTGTGGAAAGGAGAGGGCTTTTTGTGAGGAGAATCAAGCTTACGGTTGCCTATGACGGAACCAATTACTGCGGCTGGCAGGTTCAGCCAAACGGGATTACAGTGCAGGAAACGTTAAATGCTGCCCTCTCCGATTTGTTCGGATGCGAAATGAATACAATCGGTGCGAGCCGCACGGATGCCGGAGTCCATGCACTTGGAAATGTGGCAGTTTTTGACACAGAGACGAGAATGCCTGCGGACAAAGTCGCGTTTGCTTTAAATACACGACTCCCGGAAGATATCCGGATACAGAGATCTGAAGAAGTTCCCATGGAATTTCATCCGCGTTTTACTGAAACGGTTAAGACGTACGAATACCGTATCTTAAACCGTACATTCTGCGATCCGACCAGACGACTGTATGCCGCTTTCTGGTATGGCAATCTGAATGTCGAGGCGATGGGTGAGGCTGCCGGATATCTGGTGGGACCACATGATTTCAAAAGTTTTTCGACAGAGAATCCGGATGTGACCGATACTGTGCGTACCATCTATGAGACGAAAGTGTGGAAAGAGGAGGACATGATTCATTTTTCCATCACCGGAAATGGTTTCCTGTATCATATGGTGCGTATCATAGCCGGAACACTGCTGGAGGTTGGAAAAGGCAGTTATCCGCCGGAACAGATTCCGGAAATTCTGAAAGCCAGGGATCGGGCGAAAGCAGGTCCTACCGCAAGAGCGCAGGGACTCACTCTGGTACGGATAATTTATCCCAGGTGGGAGAAGACTGCGAAGAATGTAAAAAAAACAGTTGACATTCCAGAATGTGTATAATATAATTATTCAATGTGACGTAGTATGAAAACGCCGATGCCATAAGCCCCGGTAAGGCGGTTTCCTAATATATGTAACAACAAAGTGAAGATTAACAGGAGGTTATATCCATGAACACCTTTATGGCGAATCCAGATAAGATTGAGAGAAAATGGTATGTTGTTGATGCAGATGGATGTACTTTAGGACGTTTGGCATCTGAGGTTGCAAAAGTATTACGTGGTAAAAATAAACCGGAATACACCCCACATGTAGATACCGGTGATTATGTTATCGTAATCAATGCAGATAAAGTAAAAGTAACTGGTAAGAAACTGGATCAGAAGATCTACTACAGCCACTCCGATTATGTAGGCGGAATGAAAGAAGCTACTCTTCGTGAGATGATGGCTAAGAAACCGGAAAAAGTTGTTGAACTGGCAGTGAAAGGTATGCTTCCCAAGGGACCTCTTGGAAGACAGATGTTCACCAAGCTTCACGTATATGCTGGCGCAGAGCATCCGCATGCAGCTCAGCAGCCGGAAGTGTTAACATTTTAATAGGGAGGTAAAGAACATTGGCTAGCGCAAAATTCTACGGAACCGGAAGAAGAAAAAAATCTATCGCAAGAGTTTACCTGGTACCAGGAACCGGAAAAGTTACAATCAATAAGAGAGATATCGATGAGTATTTTGGTCTGGAGACCTTAAAGGTGATCGTTCGTCAGCCGCTGGTAGCAACCGAGACAGTTGACAAGTTCGATGTAATCGTAAACGTACATGGCGGCGGATATACCGGACAGGCTGGAGCTATCCGTCACGGTGTTGCACGCGCCCTTCTGAATGTTGACGCTGATTACAGACCGATTCTGAAGAAAGCAGGTTTCCTGACCCGCGATCCTAGAATGAAAGAAAGAAAGAAGTACGGCCTCAAAGCCGCTCGTCGTGCACCGCAGTTCAGCAAGCGATAATTCGAGAACAAATTACAGAGACACAGAAATCCCGGAAATGTTTATGTTTCCGGGATTTTTTCATGTTCATACGATATTTAAAAAAACCTCAAAAATTCACTATTAGTAACAAGATAGAAACAGGATAGTAACACTTTTTCAGATATCTTGCGCAAGACATTTTTTGATACTTTTCCGGATGTCCGGTTTGGTTCTGCAGAAGAAAGAATCCATGCCAGTCTCTGAATAGATGTACCCTTTTTTTAATTGGATGGTATATCCTTCTTTTGTGGATCCGGTGATG
>JALEOU010000075.1 GCA_022766945.1 Fusicatenibacter sp.
AAGCACAACTCCTTTACTGGTGGATATGGTGGATTGTTACTGGACATCTCAATTTTACCACAAATCAGTGAGGAGTTATTTTATTTTGTAACAAAAAACATCCCGTATTTATGCGGGTTTTGGCGTTTCGCAAACGCCTATTTCGAATCATGCTTGAAAGGATTTTTTCATCTGCAGATCCAACCAACTCCCTGGAATGGATGATTTTCATGGCCAGGAAATACTCCAGCATGTTCCTGCAGGGAACCTGGCTCACACTGTATATCGCAGTTTTGGGTACCGTTTTCGGTTTCCTTTTGGGATATGTTGTCGGTATCATTCAGGATCTGACAATTAATAAGGAAGATCACCTGATCAAAAAAGGAATGATCCGCGCGCTCAAAGCAGTCTGTGTTGCCTATGTGGAGATTTTCCGCGGAACTCCCATGATCGTGCAGGCGATGATCGTATTTTACGGTCTTCGCCAGGCCGGTGTGGAGATGGCGCCGAGCGTTGCAGGTATTCTTGTTACGCTTCTGAATACAGGTGCTTACATGGCGGAAACTGTCCGTGCCGGAATCAATTCGATTGACAATGGGCAGCGGGAAGGCGCACTGGCCATGGGAATGTCCCCGATGAAAACCATGCTTTACATTGTTCTGCCTCAGGCGTTCAAAAACATCATTCCGGAGATGGCAAATACCTTCCTGACCAACCTGAAAATGACCTCCGTGCTGAATGTGATCGCGGTACAGGAACTGTTTATGGCAGCAAAAACAGCCGGAGGTACCTATTATAAATACTTTGAGGCGTATCTGATCATCGCGGTCATCTATTTTGTACTTTGCTTCGTATTCAACCGTGTTTTCCTGTTCCTTGAGAAGCGTATGGCTGGAAAAAGGGACTATGTGCTTGCGGTGGAATACATGGAGAACCAGTAAAGCGGGAGGACCTTGTTTATGGGCGAGAAAATTATTAGTATCGAAAATCTGAGCAAATCCTTTGGAGATCACGAGGTACTCCGGAAAATTGATATTTCCGTGGAGAAAGGGGAAGTAATCTGTATCGTCGGTTCCTCCGGATCCGGAAAATCCACACTTCTGCGCTGCATCAATAAGCTGGAGCGCCAGACCAACGGAAAGATTCTCTACCATGGAAAAGAAGTGCGGGATGTACAAAAAGAGATCAATGAATACCGTTCCAAAGTAGGAATGGTGTTCCAGTCCTTCAATTTGTTTAACAACATGACCGTACTCGAAAACTGCATGTGCGGTCCGAGAAAAATTCTGCATCTGTCAAAGGAAGAATCTTTTGACAGAGCCATCCGACATCTGAAAAAAGTAGGCATGGCTCCCTATATCAATGCAACGCCGTCCCAGCTCTCCGGCGGTCAGAAGCAGAGGGTAGCCATCGCTCGCTCTCTCTGTATGAATCCGGAGGTGCTGCTGTTTGATGAACCGACCAGTGCGCTGGATCCGGAAATGGTAGGTGAGGTCTTAAGCGTTATGAAAGAGCTGGCGCAGACAGGCCTTACGATGATGATTGTCACCCACGAGATGGCATTTGCACGAGATGTTTCGACCAGAACGATCTTCATGGATAAAGGATATGTGGTGGAGGATGCAGCTCCCTGTGAACTGTTTACGAACCCCAAAAATCCGAGAACAAGAGAATTCCTGGGAAGATATCTGGCGGGATAAAAAATAAGGGAGGGAGAAAAATGGAACCTTTTGTTGTTACCTTCGCCCGCGGCTTTGGCACGGGAGGGAAGGAAATCGCGTCCAGACTGGCAAAGGATCTCGGGATTCACTGCTACGAAAACCGGATTCTGACACTCGCAAGCCAGCTGAGCGGGCTCGATGAGCAGCTGTTTCAGGAAGTAAATGAAAAGATCCGCGGCCACGGCGGATTTTCCAGTTTCCTTCGCGGGCTGCCAAGAGCAACCAGTTACATTGCGCGAAATGAAAAGTTTGTGTCCGATGATACGCTGTTTGACTACCAGCGGCAGATCATCGAGAATCTGGCGGACACAGAACCCTGTGTAATCGTGGGGAAATGCGCGGACTACGTGCTGCGGGGCAGAGATCGTGTCGTAAGCGTCTATATCGAGGCGCCCAGAGATTTCTGCGTAAAACGTACCATAGAAAATATGGGGGTCAGCGAGGAAGTAGCCAATGCGACCATCGCCCATACGGACAAATACCGTGCCGATTACTATGCGTACTATACCAATGAAAATACATGGACCAATCCCATCAATTATGATATGACGCTGAACAGCGAAAAGGTGGGAATTGAGGGCTGCGTGGAAGTGATAAAGCATTACCTGAAGCTCAAAGGCTTGATCTAGGATATTTGCCATGATAGGATAAGCTGTGGAAATACCGAAGATGAAGCGGAGGGAAACATGGATTATTTATCACACAATATCGCAGTCAATTTAAATAGAATCCGGAAGGCGAAGGGGATGAGCCTGGATGTGGTGGCAGAACAGACCGGTGTCAGCAAAAGTATTCTCGCTCAGATTGAGCGGGGAGACAGCAATCCCACCATTGGAACCCTGGGAAAAATCACCAGCGGTCTGCGAATCGAATTTGATGATCTCATCAAATCACAGCCCCGGGACACCTTTCTGGTAAAAGTAGAAAATACAGTCCCAACAAAAGAAATGCCGGGCCAATATAAAGTATGGACCTGTTTTCCGATAGAAGATAACAACCTGGTGGAGATCTACCGGATCGATATCGAACCGTCGCAATCCTATGTCAGCGGCAGTCACGGCGAGAAGACAAGAGAATACATCTCGGTGCGGGAGGGAGAGCTTCTGATTGAACTGAAAGATGCCGCCTACCGCGTGACGACAGAGGATGTATTCCGTTTTGAATCCGACAGAGAACACAGGTATGTCAATGATACCGACCGACGGGTAAGCTTTATGACATTCTTTGTGGCATATTAAGGAGGAAGAAACGTCATGAAATTAGCAGAAACAGGATTTACAAAAGAACAGATCAAAGAAAAAGTCAGCAAATACATGATCGATACGTACGAGCGTTTTGACTTTATCGCAGAGACAGCAAAAGACATGTACGTGTACGATGAAAATGGTGAGGCTTATCTGGACTTTTACGCAGGCATCGCTGTCAACAGCGCAGGCAACTGTAATGAAAAAGTAGTTGCAGCCATCCAGGATCAGGCTAAGGACGTGATTCATACATTTAACTATCCCTATACAATTCCTCAGGCACTGCTTGCGGAAAAAATCTGTACCACCATCGGCATGGACAAAATTTACTTCCAGAACTCCGGCACGGAGGCGAATGAGGCCATGATCAAGATGGCGAGAAAATACGGTGTGGAGAAATACGGTTCCAATAAATACAATATCGTAACTGCAAAAATGTCCTTCCATGGACGTACCTTTGGTTCCATGAGTGCAACCGGACAGCCGGACAACGGATGCCAGATCGGATTTGGCGGTATGACTCCCGGATTTACCTATGCGGAATACAACAATCTGGAAGCTTTCAAGGCAGCGGTGACAGAGGATACCATCGGCATCATGATCGAGCCGGTACAGGGTGAAGGCGGTGTGCATCCGGCAACGATGGAATTTATGACCGGGCTTCGCAAATTCTGCGACGAGAAAGGAATCCTTCTGTTGCTGGACGAGGTACAGACCGGATGGTGCAGAACCGGCGCCGTGATGTCTTATATGAATTACGGCGTAAAACCGGATATCGTATCCATGGCCAAGGCGATGGGCGGCGGAATGCCGATCGGTGCCATCTGTGCAACTGCGGAAGTGGCAAAAGCATTTACACCGGGTTCTCACGGAACCACTTACGGCGGACATCCGGTCAGCTGTGCAGCTTCGCTTGCCCAGATCAATGAGCTTCTGGATCGTGACCTGGCAGGAAATGCAAAGAAAATGGGCGCTTACTTCATGAAAAAGCTGGAGGAGCTTCCGCATCTGAAGGAAGTGCGCGGTCAGGGTCTTCTGGTCGGCGTAGAATTTGACGATGCGATTTCCGGCGTTGACGTAAAACATAAATGTTTTGACAAAAAACTTCTGATCACTGCCATCGGAGGCCATACCATCCGTATGGTTCCGCCGCTGATCCTGACCGAGGAAGACTGTGACAAGGCTGCCGCAATTATCAAAGAGGCAGTGGAAGAATTATCATAAGAGAGGCAGTAGGATGAAGAACTTTACATTTTCAATCCCACAGAATATTGTCGTGGGTAAAGGGAGTATAACAAAGATTCCCGGACTTGCGAAAGAGATGGGGTTAACGCATGCATTTCTGATCTCCGGTCCCCATCTGAACAAAATGGGCGTTGTTTCAAAGTGCGCGGAACAGCTGAAAAAGGAAGGCATTCTCTGTGATGCGTTCACCGAAACAGAGGGAAATCCCTCTGTGGAAACGGTTGAGAAAGCCACCGGGGCATTTGTCGCAAGCGGAGCCGACTTTCTCGTGGCGCTTGGCGGAGGATCTCCCATGGATGTTGCAAAGGCCGTAGGTGTTGTGGCCAGATACGGCGGAAGCATCACAGATTACGAAGGCGGAGGCAAAGTGCCGGGACCGATTGTCCCGCTGATCGCTGTGCCGACCACCGCGGGAACCGGATCTGAAGTGACAGCATTTTCTGTGATCACGGACCACAGCAGAAATTATAAACTCACTGTCTTTTCCTATGAGCTGCTTCCGTCCTGCGCGATTCTGGATGCAGAACTGCTTGGCTCTGCACCGGCAGCGGTAGCGGCAGCCTGCGGCATTGATGCGCTGGTACATGCCATGGAAGCCTATCTGTCGACTGCGGCATCTCCCTTTACCGATGCGATGGCAGAAAAAGCAATGGAACTGATCGGCGGAAACATCCGAAGGTACGCAGCCAATCGGGGGGATACAGAAGCAGCAGAGGCGATGCTTATCGGTTCCCTTTTTGCAGGAATCGCCTTTTCCTTTGCCCGGCTCGGTGACGTACATGCCATGAGCCATCCGGTGAGTGCTTACTTTGATGTACCCCATGGTGTGGCAAATGCGATCCTGCTGCCCACCGTTGTCGGGTTCAATGCACTTGCGGATCACGGAAAATATCGCAGAATCTACAACTACATCGCCCAAATTCCGCTTTCCGAATCGGAATTTACTCCGGAGCTGCTTGTCAGGGAATTGAGATCTCTAAATGCATCTCTTGGCATCCCTTCCTCCTTAAGTGAAGTAGGCGTGACAGAAGACAAGTTTGACGCCATGGCAGACGATGCCATGAAGAGCGGAAACATCGCTGTCAATCCGAGAACCACAAACAAAAAAGATATCCTGAACCTGTATCAGAAAGCACAGAAGGGTCTGTAACGAACGGACACCGGGAGGCTTCTGAACGGAACAGACAGCCCCTGCCGCACAAAAAATGCAGCAGGGGCTGCTTTTGTATTCAGGTAACCTGGAAAAAGCCCGGAAAAAGCAGTTTCTGCAGAAAAAGGTTGACAAACAGATAATATTAACCTATATTTAAATGAGGTTAACAATAGAAAAGGAGAACAGTTATTATGAAAAATCAAAAACTTACAACGAAAAGCGTTGTGCTGACCGGTATGCTGACTGCGGTTCTTTCGGTATTGTCTATTGTACAGATTCCCATGCCGTCCGGTGTGCCGATTACTCTGCAGACTTTTGCGGTGGCTTTCTGCGGATATGTATTAGGCTGGAAGCTTGGCGGAGCAGCAGCGGCGCTGTATCTGGTTCTGGGGGCCATCGGTGTTCCGGTCTATGCGGGAATGTCCAGCGGATTTGGCTGTCTGTTTGGAGCAGCCGGCGGATTTATCTTCGGCTTTATCCCTATGGCAATTGTATGCGGGCTTGGAATTCGCAAAGGCTTTAAAGGGAAAGGAATTGTCTTTGGTATCCTCGGTCTGGCTCTCTGCCATCTCTTCGGTGTGATCCAGTTTTCAATTGTGACAGGAAATGGACTGATCCAGTCTGTGCTGGTTGCTTCCATGCCATACTGGGTAAAAGATATTATATCGGTAGTCGGTGCAGAGATCGTGGCAATCGCAGTACGCAAAGCACTGGTGGCTTCTTCGGTGATGAGCTATGGCGAGGCAGCTTAGAGGACATCATCTGCTGTGCACTTCCCTGTTCCGGGGAAAAGGCTACAGCGACGGCTTCTGCGCAGGGATGGAGCAGATCGTGTCAGCCCTGCACGGGGACATCGACCAGATGGTCTGTCTGATCGCAGAACCGGATGGCATCTGTGCCAATTGTCCGAAACTGACACCGGAAAAAACCTGCAGCAGCAATCACAATCACGTCATCCACAAAGACGCCGCCGTACTTCATACCCTGCAGCTGGAAGAAGGGGAGGAACTCACGTTACGGGAACTGCTTGAAAAAGCAGAGCAGACCATCACCGAAGAAGTTTTCGGGAACATCTGCGGCGACTGCAGCTGGAAAAAAGAAGGCCTCTGCAGTTATGAAGAATTAAAACAACGCTTCACGGAACTGCAAAATAGCGGATCCGACAAATAGATTGATATAACAGCTTTCCCCCATGGGCGGAAGCTGTTGCTGCGTTTTAAAGGACTGGAAGGAAAGCAGATACCTGTGGTACAATGGGAACAGAATGCAAAAAACAGGCACCGCATAGGGAGCGACATGCGTTTTGCCTGCGGCATTCAGATAAAATGAGAAAAGGGAGTAGAACAGTATTGAGGGAAACATCTGTGAAACTACTGAAAATTTTCCGGAATCTGATTCTTCTGTTCCTCTGTATTGCAGGATGTACAGGATTATTTTTGCTTGGACAGGGTTATGTTGTCTGTCAGAATGCACTTTCTGAGGAACCGCTGGAGAAAAAGATCGAAGCGGTACGGGAGGACAGGAATTACACGTCCATCGGGGATTTGCCGGAAATGTATAAAGATGCAGTTCTGGCCGTGGAGGATCACCGCTTTTATGAACATCATGGCATTGATCCGATTGGGATCGGAAGAGCCCTGCTTCATGATCTTCGAACCTGGAGCCTGGAAGAAGGCGGAAGCACCATCACACAGCAGACAGCGAAAAATCTCTATTTTTCCCAGGAGAAGGAAATCCGAAGAAAGGCAGCGGAGCTGTGGATGGCTTTTGAGATGGAAAAGGTTTTGTCAAAAGACACAATTCTTGAGCTATATGTGAATACGATTTATTTTGGCGACGGTTATTATGGAATCGGGGAAGCCGCCGGGGGATATTTCGGGAAATCCCCGGGAGAACTGACAGATTCAGAGGCCGTATTGCTTGCAGGAATCACAAATGCACCATCGGCCTATGCGCTTTCCGGCCACGCAGACCGGGCGATCAGACGCCAGCAGCAGGTTTTGGATCGGATGGTTGCGTGTGGTTATCTGGGAGGAGCGGAAGCAGAGACATTGATCTGGGATCCCGTTTCGGATCCCATCAAATGACAGTAACGGAGAAGTCAAACTTTAAATATTCTCCCGTAGGCAAGCTTGTATCGTACTTTTGACTGTGGTATAGTATAGAAAAACACTTGGGGTTTTCGCGTGGGGGTAAAGCTCAAAGAATCACAGTATGCGATAACAGGAGGATAAAAAATTGGAGAAGGTACGTTTGGGAATTGTCGGAATCGGAAATATGGGAAGCGCACATGCGATGACCGTTTTCAATGGGAAAATTGAAGGAATGGAATTGGCGGCCGTCTGTGATATCAATCCTGCCAGGCTCGCCTGGGCTGGAGAGAAATTCGGCGATCAGGTAAAGCAGTATGAAGACTATCACCAGATGCTGGAGAGTGGGGAGATTGATGCAGTCGTGATCGCGACACCGCATAAGCTGCATCCGGTTGTAGCAGAAGCGGGTTTTGCGGCTGGACTTCATGTGCTGACGGAAAAGCCGGCAGGTATTGACACAGCCAGTGTCCGCAGAATGAACGAGGCTGCCAAAAAGAGCGGAAAAATCTTTGGAATCATGTACAATCAGCGCACCAACCCGCTGTTCCAGGAGCTGAGAAAAAGTGTACAGTCCGGAAAACTTGGCGAGTTAAAGAGAATGGTGTGGATTATCAATAACTGGTACCGGACTCAGGCATATTACGACTCCGGTGCCTGGAGAGGAACCTGGATGGGAGAGGGCGGCGGTGTGCTGCTGAACCAGTGTCCTCATAACCTGGATATCTGGCAGTGGATCATGGGTGTACCCAAAAGGGTACGTGCCGTATGTCGGATCGGACAGTATCATGATATTCATGTAGAGGATGATGTGACCATCTACGCAGAGTATGAAGATGGAGCCAATGCCATTTCCATCACTTCCACCGGAGAATATCCGGGAACGAACCGTATGGAGATCAGCGGAACCAAAGGAAAAGCGGTTCTGGAAAACGGAGAGCTGAAATTCTGCCTGCTGGATAAGGATGAGCGGGAAATCTGCCGCACCTCACCCAAGGGAATGCCGCAGGAAGAAGTACATACAGAAGTGATTCGCCAGGAAGATCCGGGTGCTGGACATGCCGGAATCCTTCAGAACTTTGCCGATGCCATCTTAAAAGGGACTCCGCTTCTGGCGCCTGGAATCGAAGGCATCAATGGTTTGTCCATTTCCAATGCAGCCTATCTCTCAGACTGGACCGGAGAGTGGGTTGAGATACCGTTCACAGAGGAGGCAGAACGTTCCTTTGCTGAGGGTCTTGCGAAGAGACAGGAAGGCGAAGAAATGAGAGAACGCCGGATGGCGGGAGAAACCTTAAGCGGTAAATACGTTGACCGTTGGTCCGTACAGTGGTAAAACAAAAAAAGACCCTGTTTTCATCGATCCCCCAGAAGGGCGAACAAAAGATGAAAACAGGGCTTTTTTCAGATCACTTCTCTGACCTCTTCCTCTGTCAGATCAGCATATTCCGGGTTTTTGACAATCGCGTCATAGAGCTGCGCAAAATTTCCAAAGAGAGGCTGCAATGTTCTGACAAGTGCCTTAAGTCCTTCTTTTTGTCTGCTGGAATTGCCATAAGAAAAAGATGTTCCCTACCCTGTTCCATTTCAAATTTTGCCGTGTTATAATAGCAAAAGAGCAGCGTCGGCGATAAAAAAGCCGCGAAAGGAGAGTACATCATGGAAAAATACATCACTTACATTCTGGAACAGCTAAAAACGATCATGGCGATTGACAGCCCGACAGGTTATACAAAGAACATGACAGATTATCTTGTCATGGAATATCGGCGTCTCGGATACGATCCTACATTGACCGTCAAAGGCGGAGTACTGGTAAAAATCGGAGGGAAAGAGGAGTCGGATGCCGTTTTGCTTGAGGCTCATGGGGACACACTTGGAGCGATGGTGAGTCAGATTAAAAGCGACGGACGGCTGAAACTGACCCCACTTGGAGGGATGAATCCCTGCAATGCGGAGACCGAGAACTGCCGCCTGGTTACCAGAGAGGGAAAAATCTACGAGGGGACGTTTCAGCTGATCAATCCGTCCATCCATGTAAACCGGGAATTCAGTGAAACCAAACGAAGTTATGATACTATGGAACTGGTACTGGATGAGAGAGTAAGCTCCCGGGAGGATGTGAAAAAGCTTGGCATTCAGAATGGAGACGTTGTCTGTTTCGATCCGCGCACCACGATTACCAAATCCGGTTATATCAAGAGCCGTTTCCTGGACGATAAGCTGAGTGTGGCGATTTTGCTGGGCTATGCAAAATATCTGAAAGAGGAACAGATCCAGCCGGAACGCTGCCTGTATCAGCACATTACCGTATATGAGGAAGTAGGTCACGGAGCGTCTGCTACGGTGCCATCCGGTGTGACCGAGATTCTTTCCGTTGATATGGGCTGTGTAGGAGACGGATTGGAGTGCGATGAGCATCAGGTGTCGATCTGTGCCAAAGACAGCGGAGGCCCCTACAATTACGAGGTGGTATCTGCACTGATTGCAGCGGCAAAAAAGGCACAGGCAGATTATGCGGTAGATGTTTACCCCTATTACGGATCGGATGCAGAAGCGGCGCTTCAGGGCGGTCATGATGTCCGCCATGGGCTGATCGGAGCCGGCGTCTATGCATCCCACGGCTACGAGCGAAGCCATGTGGACGGAGTACGGAATACATTTTTGCTTTTGAAGTCATATCTGGGATAACAGGATAATGAAAATATCGTACGAGCTTATTTATTCAGCGAGAAAAACAATTGCCATACAGATTCGCCCCGATGGGAGTCTTGTGGTGCGCGCGCCGGGAAGGACGCCCAGATACCGCATCGAAGAGTTTCTTGCCGAAAAGCAGGACTGGATTATCAAAAATACAGAAAAGATACAGCATCAGAACGAGGAAAAGCAGAATCATGCGCTGCTTCCCGGTGAGCGGCAGGAGGCGATCCGTTTGGCGGCGCAGATGCTCTCAGAGAAGACCGCAATGTATGCAGAACGCATGGGAGTGACCTACGGACGCATTACGATCCGGGAACAGAAGACCCGCTGGGGCAGCTGCAGCAGCGCGGGAAATCTGAACTACAACTGGAAACTGGTGCTGATACCCGAGCAGGTTATGGATTATGTCGTAGTCCATGAGCTTGCTCACAGGAAAGAGATGAATCATTCTCCGGCATTTTATCGGGTGGTGGAGCAGGCGATGCCGGACTACCGGATCTGGCAGAAATGGCTGCGTGAACATGGGAGAGAGTATTAACAAAAGGAGAAGGAGCCGCAAAGCAAATGATACTGACAGAGAGAAAAACATATACCATGACAGTGACAGAGGTTGACCAGAGTCCAAGAAGCGGTCTGAACAAAAAAGATGTCATTGTGGAATATACCAATCTGGAATTGCTGCACGCTGTGCTGACCTGCGCCATGCCGTCAGGACGGATCAGCGCGGGATACCGCGGGAAACGAAAAAGTGAGCTTCTGAACAGAATTGCCATGGTAGAGAGTGCACTGGAAGTGCGGGGCGACCAGCTGGTAAAGTCGGAACAGACGATGTATCTGGATGTATCAGAGCGCGGAGCGATCTCCCATTATCTTGGAATGATTTATACAAAACTCATCGCAAAAAAACTGTACGGAATCGACTGCACGGTACATGTGAATCTGATTGAACAGCCCGGAGCCGCGAAGTTTGTCAGGTACAATGGTGCCTACCGTCAGGACCTGATCGGGTATCAGTTTGATACTGCTTCCTGGAGTATTTTAGAGCCCATCGGCCGCAGCGAAAACAGTCAGGCCGCATTCGAAAACGGCTGCCGTCAGGCGGCCATGGTCACCGCCGTCAACCTGGCGGAACCGGTTCACAGAGCTGCCTGTATGACCTATTATGAGCGGGGATATCTGACGGCAGTCCTTCGGGAACCGGAGGAAGAAGGAGAATTCTCCATTGCATTTCCGGAAAAACAGTATTTCAAGGCGTATTATCAGCCGATCGGTGAGCTGTTTGCGGATGAATGTCCGGGATGTATGTACGGAGAAGCAAAGCCGGAGTACCGTCTGGAACTGTCTCTGCCCTGGTTCGATGGACAGCATTCGGGATTTCGCCATCTGTATCTTAAAGCAGAAAGTGGTGTGATGGAGCGGATGAAAACGGGACTGTATCCGGAAATTCCGGAAGTCCTGAAAAAGATGGAAGCTTTTGGGAACACAAAGGAGCAGTTATCCGAAGCGCCGTCAGAAACATCGCCGGAATCGGAAATGAAACAGGCGGAAAAGGCAGACAGTCTGTGGTACTGCGGCAGCGATGGAATTGCAGTCAGTGCTGATGAAAAACAGTAGAGTAATGTTATACGGGAGCGTATCGGAGGAAGTGCCGGTACGCTCCTTTTACAGTCGGCAAACGGAACCTTTTTGAGAAGAAAAGATGAGGTTGCGTCGGCCTGATGAATTCGATACAATGTTGACAGAAAATAACAGAAAACAAAAGGAGGAAAACCGTGGAACTGATCAAAGGTTATCAGGCGCAGGAGGATCTGCGCAGAAGTTTCAACGAACTGGCCGGGGAAACCTTCGGTCTGAATTTTGAAGACTGGTATCAGAACGGATACTGGAGAGAACACTACATTCCCTATTCCATCACAGACCATGGAAACGTCGTAGCCAATGTCTCCGTCAACCCCATAGAATTTGAAATCGATGGCACAGAAAAGCTGCTGGTACAGCTGGGAACCGTGATGACAAAGAAAGCATACCGGAACCGCGGCCTGATCCGCCGGATCATGGCAGAAATCGAGAAGGATTACGGAAAAAAAGCAGATGGCATGTACCTGTTTGGAAATGACAGCGTCCTTCAGTTTTATCCGAAATTCGGATACCGTCCGGCAAAAGAATACAAATGCGAAAAAGAAATACGCACCACGACACCGCGGCGGGTCATCCAGGCGCCGATGAAAGAAAAAAAGGCATGGGATCGTCTGGAGCAGGCTATGAAAGAAAGCAGCAGCATCTCCGGCTTTGCCATGAAAAACAATCCGGAACTCATCCTTTTTTACGTGACAAAATTCATGCAGGATACCGTATACAAACTGGAAAACGAGCCGGGCTACATCATCGCAGAGGAAGAAGAAGGCACTCTGCTGCTGCAAGATTACTATTTTCCGACGCCAAAACAGCCGGAAGAAATCATCGCTGCCTTTGGTCCGGACATTCGCCGCGCGGTACTGGCCTACACACCCAAAGACACCACATCCTGGCAGGTCAGCGAACACAAAGAAGAAGACTGCACCTTATTCATTAAAGGCCCCTGGTTCGAAAACTGGAACAGCCACCAAAGAAAATTCGCTGCCCTGTCACATGCGTGATGACGGATGATGTGATGGAAGCGCGGCGTCCGTAGCCATACAAGAAACAGTTCTGAAAGGTAAAAAAAATTCGCACAAAATGTGCTGATTTCATGTGGATTCCTAAAGGATAGTGTAAAATATAAGAAAAACTTTTTCGCAGAGGAATCCACATGAGCAGAGAACGAGATCGAATCGCTAAAAAAA
>JALEOU010000076.1 GCA_022766945.1 Fusicatenibacter sp.
TTTTTTTAGCGATTCGATCTCGTTCTCTGCTCATGTGGATTCCTCTGCGAAAAAGTTTTTCTTATATTTTACACTATCCTTTAGGAATCCACATGAAATCAGCACATTTTGTGCGAATTTTTTTTACCTTTCAGAACTGTTAATGAGCGTCGATTTTGGGAGTGCAAAGGTTACAGTTCAGGCGGCAACGAACGCCGTGCAGAAAATTGAGCTGTACAGCAAAAAGAAGATCATGCAAGTATGTGAAAGTCTGTATAAATTTTGAACGAAGATCGAATACTAAGGAATGTCAGAAAACCTGCTGATTCTTTTGAGGTGACGGCAGAAAACAAAGAAAACAAAGGAGATAACGGCATATGAAAATGACAAGAAAAGCGCTTTTAAGTATCCTGGTGGTTTGCTTTATGTCCATGGCAACTGCCTGCGGAACCGGAAATAACGGGACCAATAACGGTACAACAAACGGCACAACAAATGGTACAACCAATCATACAACAAATGGAACAGACAATGGGACAACGAACGGAACCAACAATGACGTAAACAATACGGGAACAACGACAAACGGCACCGGCACAAATACAGATCATGCAGGAAATGTAAATGAAGTCACCGAAGGTACGGGAACCGGAAACGGTGTGGAGAATAACAATACCGTGGGTGACAATCTTGGAAATGCCGTGGAAGACGTGACCCGCGGTGTTGGTGAAGGTGTGGAAGACGTAGGAAGAGCTGTGGATGACGCCGTTGGAAATGGTACAAATACAAACGGGACAACCGGAACCGTGAATAATACAACCGGAACGAACACCGGCACAGCAAGATAAGGCAGCAATCCATCGGATCCGAAAAAAGGATGGGGAGACAAAAGAAGTTTCCGCCCATCCTTTTTTCAGCTTGATGCCATGCGATCACATTAAACCGGCCCTTAGGAGCTGCCCTGTATCAGCACGCTGTGATTTTCTGATACAATTCCAGTGTGGATGGATAAGTACCTCCAAAGAGGAAATAGTAATCAATCTGCTTATCGCCTTCGGTGTACAGATAGGGGCCGTACATGGGAATGTCACAGCACAGCACGGTATGCGATGAGGCAACACCAATACCGTAGCCGTAATCCGAGACAAGCAGCGGCATGCGCGGTTTTTGACCGCGAAAGCTGATGTATTTTGCTTTTTGATTCATTCGTTCCAGCTCGTCCGAAAGAATTCCTTTGGCGGAAAGCCGTTCTGTTTTTGGCCAGTCGAAGTAAACCCAGGTTTTGGCCGAGGAGGAAACTTCCATCTGACGGGGCATAGAAGCCTTTTCCTGCAGAAGGAGTTTCCCCTTCTTATCGTAAAACTGCAGTGCACCGGTTTTCTTTTCGATGCGGATGAGAAGCTTTCCGGTTGAGAGTTCCACCATGTTTTTGCTTTCCCTGGCACCCCAGGGAATACTTATCTCCGGAGCATAGTCCCAGTAACCTGGTTCAAAAGAAACCATTCGTCCTTTTTGAAACTGTATCCGGATCACATCGTCCAGAAGAGGAGTCAGACGCAAAGTCCCATAACTGCTGATCAGTTCCAGGTAACGCTTCGTTTTTTTGGCCATTCGGACGGAGGTATCAATCCGGCTGTGTCCCATGGGACGAAGCTGTGTATTGTCCGGAATGTCGCCGAAATGATGAGCGCAGGTGGGAGCAGGAACGGAAGCGGCAGCAGGCTTGGAAACCGGACTGGATTCAGAGGACTGACGGGGAGGCTGTGCAAGGATTGGTTTTGGCCCCATAATCCCCCGCATTGCCCGCTCCTTGTCACTTTGACGGATATTCTGCAGCTGCAGCTCCCTTTCTGTAAATTCCTTTCGCTGATACCGTATAGCCTCTGGCGGCGCCTGGTTTTCCAGCGAGCGCATCCGCTTTCCATCGGATACGGGTTTTGCAATCAGATCCGTCAGATCGCCGGTATGGACGATGGACAGCTTGTGCAGTGCGCGGGTGGCAGCGACATACAGAAGCTTTACATACTGATCCCGGGCCGGGTAGCTGGTATTGGAGGGATTGTAGATCAGAACGGCATCAAATTCCAGACCTTTTGTGTACTCTACCGGGAGTATCATGACTCCGCTTCCGAATTCGGCAGTTTCCAGATTGGTGTCGGACAGCGGAATTGTCCCTGCAAGGCAGGAGCTAAGATGAGAGGCTTCCTCCTCATCGCGGCAGATGACTGCGATGGTCTCGTGTCCCTCATTCTGCCATTCTTTGATGATTTTCACAGTGTGAATCATCAGATCAGGCTCGTCTGTGCATTCCTGGATCTGCACTTCGCTGCCGTGCCGTTTGATTGGCTCCACCGGATAGATGGGGAAATTGCCGTGCCGCAGGATCCGGGTTGCAAAGTCAGAGATTTCCACCGTGTTTCGGTAACTCTTCTTCAGCAAACCAAAGGTATCATAAGTTCCGGTCAGAATCAGATCCTGCAGATCTTTCCAGTCATTGAGACCGTAACCGTAATGGATATTCTGGGAGACATCGCCCATAATGGTATAAGTGCAGCCGCGCAGACAGTAAGCCAGCACGCCATAGGCCATCATTCCGAAATCCTGCGCTTCATCAATAATCACATGGCTGGCTTCCCGGATGCCATCGGTCTCCTTGATCCGTTTATAGAGGTAAGCAAGCGCAGCCAGATCGTAGACATCAAACCGGTCCGAGGGAAAGGGAATGGTTTTTCCGTGCTCTGACTGATACTGGAGAAATTCACGATAAACTTCAAAAATGGATCCTTTCCATTCGTCTTTTCCGAAATGCCATCGACAGGTCTGGTGGAGTTCCTTCTTTTCGGCCGGAGAATAGGAAACGTATTTGCCGGACAGCTCGTTCTCCAGCTTTGACAGAAGGATTTTATTCAGCATATTGATTTTGCCCTGCATGGAAATTTGCGGATTGTTTTTCAGATAGCGGGTGATCGCCTCTTCATCCATGAGGAGAACCTGATTTTTGGAAATCCGGACCTCTTCTCTGGAAATGGCGCGGTCTTCGTACTCTGTACAGAAACGTTCCAGATCATGGAACCATTCATAACTACCCTTGATGCGTGCACTCTCTTCCTTTTTGTTGATCGGACAGATGCCGTAAAGGTTCGGATCCCAATCCTCATAGAGCAGCCGGACAAAGAGCTGTTCCATCGTCATCTGGGAGATCCCGTATACGTCCAGATCCGGCAAAACACTGGTGATATAGTTCAGCAGGATCCGGTTGCTTCCAATAATATAGAAGTCTTCCGGACGGAAGTCCTCCTCGTAGTTGTACAGAATATAGGAAATCCGGTGCATGGCCACCGTTGTCTTTCCGGAACCCGCCACACCCTGGACGATCAGGTTGGTCTTTGGAGATTTTCGGATGATGGCGTTTTGTTCCTGCTGTATGGTTGCAATAATCTCCCCGAGTACAGCCTTTTTGCTTTTGGCCAGATATTTGGTCAGAAGTTCATCGTTAGCCACGACATCCGAGTCGAAGAAATCCTTCAGCTGATCATTTTCGATCTCATAGGTACGCTTGCGCCGCAAATCAATTTCGTATGTGCCCTCGCTCTTGACTGTATAGCGGCAGGGACCAAGAGCGCTCTCGTAATAAACCGATGCCACCGGTGCACGCCAGTCTATGACAAGAGGTTCCGATCCGTTTCTGGAAATACCGACACGTCCCACATAGTAGGATTCCTCACAGGGAAGGTTGGGATCTTTGAAGTCAATCCGTCCGAAATACGGTTTTTTGCGGGCCTTTTCGGCGCGCAGCAGATCATGTTTGAACTCGGTCAGCTGTGACTGTGTGTTGCGCAGAAGCGAGAGAGCCTCTTTGTCTTTCGGGCCGTAAGTTTCCATCAAATCGTGCAGCTCATCGGACAACTGGCGGACATACCCTTGTGTCCGTGTCAGATTATCCTGTGCGACCTGGATAATCTCCGATAACTGCTGTTCCTCATCCTCCCGGCGAAGTCCCGGGATGGGGCGTAACGTCATTTTTTCCTGCATGTTTTTCTCCTTTACGTTTTATTCATCCCGACCCATTTATCCTATCATTTTCATGCAAAAAAGTATAGACTTGTAAAGAAAAGTATTGTATAATGCAAAATGAAGTGTGTCCTTAAGGGGCACACTTCATTTTGTTTACAAAACATCTGAACTTCTGAGTGCAAAGTACAGACCGAAATCCTGATCGTTGGCATAGGGATCGTAGAACCCGGCGCGCTGATTGTTGACTGTATCAGGAAATACGTAGGCACAGGAGGCACTTCCGTCGTCAAAGAAAAGCGACAGCACGCCCCGAAGGGAGTCCTCGGCTTTTTTGCGATAAGCGTCATTTCCGGTAATTTCGGAATACAAAAGATAGACATTTCCGTTGAGCGCGCTCCAGTAATGAGGGAATGTATCGCCGAACATGCGCCGTTTTCCAAACCAGTAGCCGTCCCAGTGGCGGATAGCCACTTCGTACAGATGGTAATCCGGCTGAATCCCTGTAAATTGTTCCAGAACTTTCATCTGCCGGATGCCGCCCTGCAGGTATTTTTCCTCCCGGGTGAGCAGGTACGCCTGAAAGAGAAGATCGGCTGCCGGTGCTACGATACTCTGCTCATAATTCACTTCATGGGGCGGATAGTGGACATCGGCTGCAAGCAGCGTGTCCGCGTGCTGTACACAGAAGGAAAGCAAGCGCTTCTGTTCGGCCACCATTCCGGCATCCGCAAGCGCATCAGAAAGGCGCCGAAGCGGAAGCTCGATGGGATAGAAATGGTCGCCGCCCTGCTGATAATAACATTCCAGGATAGAAAAAGCCGTCTTTAGATGCTCTTTGCTGCCGTCCAGGCGATAGCACTCTGTGAAAAATTCACAGTACCATGGGAAATTGTACAGCCGCTTAAAATGGTTGTCCAGTCCGAAATCGTTGCAGACTTCCCCGGTGTCTGCCAGGATGAGCTCACGTTTGACAAAGGTGATATAGCGCTGCAGACTTTCCGAAAGATCCTCGTGGGAGCGCCCTTTTGCCTTTTCCATTTGCAGATATTTTACCATCAAAAGCCCCATTCCGGCGCGTTCCCGTCCCGCGTTAAAATCATTTTCCGCGTCATAAAACCGATGCTGTTCTTCGTTGTCATAGATCAGGTAAGCACCAGAGAGACCTCCTTCGGATTCGGATGCCTGCTGATGCTGTGCGATAAAATGGCAGCGCCGGTCAGCCAGGGTTTCGAGCGATTCCTGAACAAAAAGCCGGCACCAGGTGTGAATACCGCCGGCCTCTATACGAATCAGTTGCTCTCCCGGGGTATCTGCGGTAAATTCGTATACGTAACTGTTTTCTGCTTCCGAAATGCGATGCAGAATCCGGCCGTTTACTGTCACATGATCCACCTCTTTTACAGGGCGGATCCGGATATGCGCGGTCTCTCCCGGGAAGAGGACATACTGCTCGGCGCGTACATCCACGTACCGGTCAAAGGTGCGCAGCCTTTCCAGAAAATCTTCCTTTCCGCTGTGAGGAAAGATCGTCCACGACAGTTTTTTCTCTTCTCCGGGAGCAAGCCTCATCGGGGAGGGATGCAGGAGAAAACATCCCCGGTCATTGCTCATCTGTTTCAGATTCCGTTCCACACTGTAGCCGGAAAGGCTCCCCTGTGTCACGATCATCCCAAGATGCGGAGCTTCTCCACCCATACGCAGAGCACAGACATAGCTCACGTCATCACCGCAGAAGATATGGGTATTGCACCGGTGGGAAATACACACATCACTGCTCTCATAGGTGTCCGGCATAGGAAAACGAATCCGGATACTGTTCCTGTGAGTATAGATGGGCTTCTTGCTGGCGTTGAGAAAGGTGAGATCCGTCCGGTAAAGGTCGCCCTCGCGGTGATGCTCCACATGGCAGTTCATACCATCCGGACAGCTTGTTTCACAATACGTGAAATCCTCCCGAAGCCAGTTCATTTGGTAAGGATCACTGGAAAACACGATTTGTTTCAATAGAAACCTCCTTTTTGCCGCGGAGAAACCAGTTTCCCGCGGCAGTTTTACTATCCCTATCATAATGCCTTTTCTATCCGGTGTCAAAGGGATTACGTTACGGCACATCTTGACGTGCGGCAACTGCTGAGGGTATACTGTATGATAGAAATAAGAGATGCAGCCGCCTTTTCCGGCTGTAAATAAGAGGCAAAGGAGAGTATATGATATGAAAGGCATCGTACTGGCCGGAGGTTCCGGCACCCGGCTCTATCCTCTGACCATGGTGACATCCAAGCAGCTGCTTCCGATTTATGATAAGCCTATGATTTATTATCCGCTGTCGGTTCTGATGAATGCCGGCATCCGGGAGATCCTGATTATTTCCACACCGCAGGACACTCCCCGTTTTGAAGCACTTCTGGGAGATGGTCATCAGTTCGGAGTGCGGCTGTCCTATCAGGTGCAGCCAAGTCCTGACGGATTGGCCCAGGCGTTTCTGATCGGTGAGGAATTTATCGGGGACGATTCGGTGGCAATGGTACTTGGAGACAACATTTTCTTCGGGCACGGATTTAAGAAACGTCTCAAGGCCGCTGTGGAGAATGCACAGAGCGGAAAGGGGGCAACCGTTTTCGGCTATTATGTGGATGATCCGGAACGGTTTGGTATCGTGGAATTTGATCAGGAAGGCAAGGCAGTTTCCATAGAGGAGAAACCATCCCAGCCAAAGTCAAACTACTGCGTAACCGGACTGTATTTTTATGACAATAAAGTGGTAGAGTACGCGAAGAATCTGAAACCGTCTCCGCGAGGAGAGCTTGAGATCACAGACCTGAACCGGATTTACCTGGAACAGGGAGCACTGAATGTGGAACTGCTGGGACAGGGCTTTACCTGGCTGGATACCGGAACGCATGAGAGTCTGGTGGAGGCAACGAATTTTGTCAAGACGATAGAGACACATCAGCACCGGAAGATTGCCTGTCTGGAGGAGATCGGATATCTGAATGGATGGATCGGCAGAGAACAGCTCATGCGGGATATTGAGCCGCTGAAGAAGAATCAGTACGGTCAGTATCTGCTGGATGTGCTGAATGGAAAATATATTGATCGATGAGATTCGACATAAAGGAGTAGAAAGACAATGAAAGTATTGGTAACCGGTGTAAAAGGCCAGCTTGGCCATGATGTCATGAACGAACTGGCAAAACGCGGGTACGAGGGAATCGGTGTGGACATCGATGAGATGGATATCACCGATGGTGACAGCGTGCAGAAAGTAATCGGCGAGGCGGCGCCTGATGCAGTGATCCACTGTGCAGCCTGGACTGCGGTGGATCTGGCTGAGGACGAGGACAAGATCGGGAAGGTGCGTCTGGTCAATGCGACGGGTACGGAGAATATCGCAAAAGTATGTCATGAACTGGACTGTAAAATGCTGTATCTTTCCACCGACTATGTGTTTGACGGACAGGGTACCAGACCGTGGGAACCGGATGACGAGCGCCATCCGCTGAATGTATACGGACAGACCAAATATGAGGGTGAGCTTGCGGTGGAAGAATGGGTGGAAAAATTCTTCATCGTCCGCATTGCCTGGGTCTTTGGCGTGAACGGAAAGAATTTTATCCGGACGATGCTGAATCTTGGAAAAACCCACGATCGTATCACAGTAGTGAATGATCAGATCGGAAGTCCGACCTATACCTATGATCTGTCACGGCTTCTGGTCGACATGATTGAGACCGAAAAATATGGCCGTTATCATGCCACCAATGAAGGACTCTGTTCCTGGTACGAATTTGCCTGTGAGATCTTCCGTCAGGCATCCGAGCTGGATCCGGTGTATGGGAAAGTGACCGTCATCCCAGTGAGCAGCGACGAATATCCGGCGAAGGCGAAGCGTCCGTCCAACAGCCGCATGAGCAAGGAAAAACTGACAGAAAACGGTTTTGCTTTGCTTCCGACCTGGCAGGATGCGCTCCATCGTTATCTTGGGGAGATTGAAATCTGAAGACAATTTAATAAGAAAAGTGAGCAAGCAGGAATCCCGAAAAGTCAGCAGCGCTGTCCGTAAAAGACAGAACTGCTGACTTTATATTTACTTTTCAACATTTTTCGTGTATGATGAGAAAAGGTGACTGATGGGATCCCTAAAAAGAACAAAGAAGAGGAAAGAGATGAGCACTGGAGTTGTTCTGCAGCAGATGATGGTGATTTTTCTGCTGATTCTGACAGGTTTGGTAATATACCAGAAAGGTATCGTAAGTTATGATACTTCGCGGCAGATATCAGCGCTGATTACGAATGTATGCAATCCGGCACTGATGATTGCCAGTGTATTCAGTGATGAGATGACTGCTACGAGAGGAGATGTGCTTGCGACGGCTTTGATCGCGTTTGCTGTATATGTGATTATGATTGCAGCGGGCTGTGTGGTTCCGCTGCTGCTGCGTGTCAGGCGTGAGGAACGAAAATATTACAATCTGATGATGGTTTACGGAAATACCGGGTTCATCGGAATACCGGTCGTTACAGCACTTTTGGGAGAAGGCGCTGTGATTTACGTCACGGTGTTCAACTTTTTCTATAATATCTGTATCTATACACACGGAATCGTGGTACTGAATTCCGGTGCAAAAAACGGAAATCGATTCTGCTGGAAAAAACTGATCAACATCGGTACTTTGAGCAGTGTGCTGGCAGTTTTTCTGTTCTGGTTTGAGATTCCTCTCCCGGGCAGCGTCGTTGAGGCTGCTTCGTATATCGGAAAATGTACGACCTTTCTCTCGATGATCGTTCTTGGCATTTCTGTGGCGAGGACGAATCTGCGCAGGATCTTTGGAAATGGCAGACTTTATCTGTTTACTGCCATTCGTATGGTAGCATTTCCGATTCTCGTGACACTGGCATTGAAGCCGTTTGTCACGAATCCTACGATACTGGCGGTGACGCTGCTTCTGACGTCCATGCCGGTGGGCAATATGCCTCTGATGCTTGCGCAGGAACAGGGTGAGGAGGCGGAAACACTGGCAAATGGGATTATTCTGACAACCTTGCTCTCGCTGATTACAATTACGATTACAACGCGTTTTCTGTAAATGACCCTGCAGATAAGAAAAAGCGGGGATGGAAATGGAGGACATACGAAGATGAAATGGAATAAATTCACACTGAAAACCAAATCGGATGTGGAAGATATTGTAATTTCCACGCTGGCCGATGTGGGGATTCAGGGGGTGGAAATTGAGGACAAACAGCCACTCACAGAGTATGATAAACAGCAGATGTTCGTGGATATTCTCCCGGACATGCCTGATGATGACGGCATCGCCTATCTGAATTTTTATCTGGATGTGGATGACGACAAAGAAAAAATACTCTCGGATGTACGTGCGGCGCTTGACGAAATGAAAGAATTTCTCGATCTTGGAGAGTGTACGATCACGGAATCCCAGACAGAGGATAAAGACTGGATCAATAACTGGAAAACATATTTTAAGCAGTTCTATGTGGATGATATTCTGATCATTCCGTCCTGGGAAGAAGTAAAACCCGAGGATCAGGACAAGATGATTATCCATATTGATCCGGGTACCGCATTTGGCACCGGAATGCATGAGACGACACAGCTGTGTATCCGCCAGCTGAAAAAATATGTTACTAAAGAAACGGAACTGCTCGATGTGGGAACCGGAAGCGGTATTCTTTCGATTATCGCGCTAAAACTGGGAGCCCGCCATGCGCTGGGTACAGATCTTGACCCCTGTGCAGTGCCGGCGGTAGAGGATAATAAAAAGGCAAACGGAATTCCGGCCGAAGATTTTGAACTGATCATCGGAAATATTATCGATGACCGGGAGGTCCAGGATGCAGCCGGATATGAAAAATATGATATTGTAACTGCAAACATTCTCGCGGATGTACTGGTGCCCCTGACACCGGTGATTGTACATCAGATGAAACCAGGTGCACTGTATATCACTTCCGGAATTCTTGACGTAAAAGAGGAAGTTGTCACAAAAGCTGTGACAGACGCAGGTCTTGTGGTAGTGGAAGTGAATCATCAGGGAGAATGGGTATCGGTAACGGCTAAGAAACCGGAAAAACAGAAAAGAGACTGATTTTATGTACCGTTTTTTTGTTGAGGAGAATCAAATACAGGATAGAAAAGTGCATATTACCGGAGGGGATGTCAATCACATCAAAAATGTACTGCGGATGCATCCCGGGGAGAAAATTCTGGTGAGTACCGGAGGGATCAGGGAATATCACTGTACCATTGAAGACTTTGCGGACGGAGAAGTCACTGCCGCGATCGAAGAGGTGACGACAGCGCACAATGAGCTG
Organism: Fusicatenibacter sp.; assembly: GCA_022766945.1. Lineage (GTDB taxonomy): Bacteria > Bacillota > Clostridia > Lachnospirales > Lachnospiraceae > Fusicatenibacter. The sequence goes on from JALEOU010000076.1 coordinate 10,330, forward strand.
CCCTCCGAGATCTGTCTGTTTCAGGGACTTCCCAAAAGTGACAAAATGGAGCTGATCGTTCAGAAAGCGGTAGAACTAGGTGTGTCCCGGATCGTTCCGGTAGAGATGGAGCGCTGTGTGGTAAAACTGGATTCGAAGAAAGCCGCAAATCGGGTGGAGAGATGGCAGGCGATCGCGCTTGGCGCTGCCAAGCAGTCCAAACGAATGAAGATTCCCAGAGTTCATTCGGTGGTTACTTACAAAGAGGCACTTGCGATGGCAGAGACTTATGATATCCGTCTGCTCCCCTATGAAAATGCGAGCGGGATGGAACACACCCGGGAGATTTTGGAAGCAATAGAGCCGGGGGCATCCATTGCCGTCTTTATCGGACCGGAAGGCGGTATTTCCGAAGAGGAAGTGGAAAAAGCCGTGCAGATCCATGCAGAACCCATAACACTTGGAGACCGGATTCTGCGCACGGAGACGGCTGGTATGACAATGCTTGCGATCCTGATGTACCTTCTTGAAGGAAAAACCGGTCAGAACAGAAAGGAATAACAGTGATTATGGAAGCGTATCTCGATAATTCTGCTACTACCGCAGTTTACGAACAGACGGCAGATCTCATCCGCCATCTGATGCTGACGGATTATGGAAATCCATCTGCCATGCATCGCAAAGGCGTGGAAGCGGAACAATATATAAGAGAAGCTAAGGAGACCCTGGCAAAAATTCTGAAGGTGCAGGAGAGGGAAATCTATTTTACCTCAGGCGGCACCGAATCCGATAACTGGGCGCTTGTAGGTACTGCGCTGGCAAACCGCCGAACCGGAAACCATATCATCACGACGGTCATCGAACATCCGGCGGTTTCGGCACCGGTTCAGTTTCTGGAGGAGGAAGGTTTTTCTGTTACCAGGCTTTCGGTGGACCGTCAGGGACTGATCGACCTTCAGGAACTGCGCAAGGCGATCCGGCCGGATACGATTCTGGTATCTGTGATGTATGTCAACAATGAAATCGGCGCAGTGGAACCGATTGACGAGATCGCGAAAATCATCAAAGAGACAAATCCGAAAACGTATTTTCACGTGGACGCCATTCAGGCATTTGGAAAATACCGGATTTATCCGAAACGGCAGGGAATTGACCTGCTGTCGGTGAGCGGTCATAAGATTCACGGGCCAAAGGGAAGCGGCTTTTTATATATTGATGACAATGTAAAGATCCGCCCGATGATTTTGGGAGGCGGACAGCAAAATGGGATGAGATCCGGGACAGATAATGTGCCGGGGGCTGCGGGCCTTGCAAAGTCGGCTGCGATCGTCTATGACCATCTGGATGAGTCGGTGGAGCAGATGCGTACCTGTAAGCGCCGTCTGATTGAAGGGCTGCAGGCCCTGGATCGGGTTGTGATTCACGGCATGGAGACAGAACAGGGAGCACCGCAGATTGTAAATGCCTCTTTTCTGGGGGTGCGAAGTGAAGTACTGCTGCACACACTGGAAGATCGGGGAATCTATGTGTCTGCCGGAAGCGCGTGCTCCTCTCATAAACGGGCCCAGAGTCCTACGCTGACAGCAATTCACGCATCGAAAGCGGAGCTGGAGTCGGCGGTCCGATTCAGCTTTTGCGAACTGACGACACTGGAAGAAATCGATTATACCCTGGAGGTGCTGAGCGAAGTGCTGCCCATGCTGCGCAGGTTTACCAGAAGGTGAAAAATGGAGATGTTCACAGAAAGGAACCGGAAGTATCAGACAGAAGAAAGGAAGGAACCATGATTATTACACAGCCAAGTATTGAAATAATGAGTACGGAAACGTATGATGAGATGCTGCACCGGATTGAAAAGATCGGAAGAGTCTGCTATAAAAGTGAAGACAAGATTGAGGAAGGCTCCGCGGAGAAATTTCTTGCCGGGATCATTCGGCGCGGTCATGAATCCGTCATTGAACACGGAGTGATTACGGTAAAAGTGATCTGTGACCGCGGAGTGACCCATGAGATTGTACGGCACCGCATTGCCAGCTACAGTCAGGAGAGTACCCGTTACTGCAATTACTCCAATGACAAATTCGGAAATCAGATTACCTGTATTGACATTGCCACCGGGTTTGCCTACGATCTTGATAAAGAAGAGGACCGGAAAAAATATGAAGTATGGCAGAAGGCTATGGAGGCAGCCGAGCAGTATTACTTCCAGCTTCTGGAGCTTGGGGCAAAGCCGGAAGAGGCAAGGAGTATCCTGCCGAATTCTCTGAAGACGGAGCTGGTGATGACAATGAATCTACGCGAGTGGCGGCACTTTATCCGACTGCGCTCCAGCCGCCGCGCACATCCGCAGATGCGTCAGGTTGCAGAGCTGATTCTGGATGAATTTGCAGCAGAATATCCGATTTTCTTCCGGGATCTTGCGGAGGAAGCTTAACAGAAAGGGTGACAGGATGTACAAAGCTTTTTTGGTAAAATATGCGGAGATCGGCATTAAGGGAAAAAATCGCCATCTCTTTGAGAAAGCACTCTGCGTTCAGATGGAACGGGCACTGGAGAAGGTTGAGGGTTCTTTTGAGGTAACCCGTGAGCAGGGAAGAATTTATGTCAATACAGAAGGCAGCTTTGACTATGACGGAGCCGTGGAGGCATTGACAAGAGTCTTTGGCATTGCGGAAATCTGTCCGGTTGTGATCCTGAATGATACCGGATTTGAGGATCTTGCGGCAGCTGTTGTGGATTATATGAAGAAGCTGTACCCGACCGGGGAGAAGACATTCAAAGTGTGTGCCCGCAGGGCAAACAAGAATTATCCGATGCACACGATGGAGGTCAATTGTGAACTGGGCGGAAGGATTTTGGATGCCTGTCCGCATTTAAAGGTTGATGTTCATGAGCCGGATATTTATCTGAGTGTGGAGCTCCGCCAGAAAATTTATCTCTATTCCGAGAGTATTCCGGGACCGGGCGGCATGCCGGTGGGTACAAACGGACAGGCTATGCTGCTGCTTTCCGGCGGCATTGACAGCCCGGTGGCAGGCTATATGATTGCAAAACGCGGTGTAAAAATTGATGCAGTCTATTTCCATGCGCCGCCGTATACCAGTGAGCGCGCGAAACAGAAAGTGGTGGATCTTGCAAAACTGATTGCCCGTTACAGCGGCCCGATCCGTCTTCACGTGGTTAATTTTACGGAAATCCAGCTGGCAATCTATGAGAAGTGTCCTCATGATGAACTGACGATTATTATGCGACGCTATATGATGAAGATTGCTGAGACTTTTGCAAGAGAGGACAAATGCCTTGGACTGATCACAGGGGAGAGCATCGGACAGGTGGCAAGCCAGACGATGCACAGTCTTGCCGTGACGAATGAAGTCTGCACAATGCCGGTTTTCCGCCCGCTGATTGGATTTGACAAGCAGGAGATTGTGGATATTTCGGAGCGAATCGGAACATATGAGACCTCTGTACTTCCCTATGAAGACTGCTGTACGATCTTCGTGGCAAAGCATCCGGTGACAAAGCCGAACCTGAATGTGATCAAATGTTCCGAGAGACATCTGGAGGATGTGATTGATGAGATGATGGAGCGCGCGGTGTCCGCCGCAGAGACCATCGAGATCGAATAACTGCATGGCAACACTCAAAAAGATCCACCGGACCTTTCTCACATGACAAAAAAAGACCGCTGCAAGAAGCGCTGCAGCGGTCTTTATATCCAAATCCTTCTTATACGAGATACTGAGCCAGAACATCTAAAACTGCCTGCAGAGAATCTCCGTCAGCATGGATGTTTAAGTCGATCGGTTTGGATAAGTCAAGGCTGAAAATCCCCATGATAGATTTTGCATCGATTACGTATCTGCCGGATACCAGATCGAAATCAAAATCAAATTTGGAGATATCATTGACAAAAGATTTTACTTTGTCGATAGAGTTAAGAGAAATCTGTACTGTTTTCATTTTGTAATCCTCCCTAAAATAAAGTATGATAAAACACAATACCTTCATTTAACAGTTTTATCTTACCGTTTGCCCTTTCAAAAGTCAAGGCGAAAACATACAAAGATAATTGGGAATATTCGTGAAATTTGATAATAAAAACGAATGGAAAAGGAGCATGTCATGAAAAAAAAGGTAGCTTTGCATAATCTTGGGTGTAAAGTGAATGCATATGAGCTGGAAGCCATACAGCAGATGCTCGAGGAAAAAGGCTTCGAAATTGTTCCGTTTGCCTCGGGTGCGGATGCCTATATTATTAATACCTGTACGGTAACCAATATTGCGGACCGGAAGTCCAGACAGATGCTGCACAAGGCCAAAAAGATGAATCCGGATGCAGTTGTGGTAGCCTGCGGATGCTATGTCCAGGCTGCCGGTGAGAAGCTGAAAGATGATGAGACGATCGATCTGATTGTGGGTAATAACCGGAAAAAGGATCTGGCAGAGATCCTCGAAAGCTTTCTGGAGGAGAGAGAAGAGAAAACTAAAAAGAGCTTTCTTGTGGATATGACCCACAATCGGGAATACGAGGAGCTTTCGATCAGCCGGACCGCGGAACATACCAGGGCTTTTCTGAAAGTGCAGGATGGCTGTAACCAGTTCTGCACCTACTGCATTATTCCGTTCGCCCGTGGACGAGTAAGGAGCCGACGTCCTCTCGATGTGGTGGAGGAAGTGCGCCGTCTGTCTGAAGCGGGATATCAGGAAGTGGTTTTGACGGGAATTCATCTGTCTTCTTATGGAGTGGATTTTCCGGAAGGAGAAAAGAAGACGCTTCTGGACCTGATCCGAATGGTGCATAAGATAGAAGGAATCAAAAGAATTCGTCTGGGTTCTCTGGAGCCGGGTATTATCACAGAGGAATTTGCCCGGGGAATTGCAGTACTGCCAAAAGTGTGTCCGCATTTCCATCTTTCTCTTCAAAGCGGCAGTGACGGTGTGCTAAAGAGAATGAACCGCCGCTATACCGCTGCCGAATACCGTGAAAAATGTGAAATTTTGAGAAGTGTTTATGATAATCCGGCTCTGACAACCGATGTGATTGTAGGTTTTCCGGGAGAGAGCGCAGAAGAGTTTGAAGAATCAAGAGCGTTTGTGGAGGAGGTTCATTTCTTTGAAACGCATATTTTCAAGTATTCCAGAAGAGAAGGAACCCGTGCTGCTGTTATGGACGGACAGATTCCGGAGCAGGAGAAAACATCACGCAGCCATGTACTGCTTGCTCTGGATGAACAGCGCCGACGGGAGTACATGGAAAGCTTTCTCGGAAAGGAAATCGAGGTGCTGATGGAGGAACAGGCCGAGATTGACGGCATCACTTACTGGACGGGACATACAAGAGAATATCTGCATGTGGCAGTGTTATCAGAAGAAAACCTGATGAATCAGATGAGAAGAATAATCCCGCAAAGAGTGTATCACGGGGATTATCTGATGGAGTAGATTTCCCGGGGGTTTTACGTTGCACTTTTTGGGGGATCGTGGTAGAATAACAGATACGATGGGTCTTGGTTGCTCAGTGAAGAAAAGGAGATATCCATGCTTCATGAATATTCAAGAACAGAATTATTGATTGGTGAGGAAGGCCTTTTGCGTTTGCGAAATGCCAGAGTGGCTGTCTTTGGCATTGGCGGAGTCGGGTCTTATGTGGCAGAAGCCCTGGCCCGAAGCGGGATCGGAACATTGATCCTGGTGGATTCGGATACCGTATCACTCACGAATCTGAACCGGCAGCTGCTTGCCTTGCATTCCACTGTCGGGAGAAAGAAAACCGAAGTGATGAAAGAGAGAATCCGGGATATCGACCCGACAACAAAGGTTGAGATATTTGATGTTTTTTATAATGAAGATACGGCAGATGCATTTTCCATGGAAGAGTACGATTATGTGGTGGATGCCATTGACACGGTTTCATCGAAGCTGCTTCTGATCGAACGCGCAGCAGCGCAGGGAACCCCTGTAATTTCCTGCATGGGTACCGGAAATAAACTGGATCCCGGCAGATTTGAAATTACTGATATTACGAAGACCAGTGTATGTCCGCTGGCAAAGGTGATGCGCAGGGACTTAAAGAAACGCGGCATCTTCCGCTGCAAGGTTCTTTACTCGAGAGAGGAGCCGGTGAAGATTTCTGCTTCGGCAGAGACCAAGGGAAATACCGGCCGTCCGGTTCCGGGCAGCATCGCATTTGTACCGGGTACGGCAGGTCTTATGATTGCAGGCGAGGTTGTGCGTGACCTGCTGGAGAGTGGAACAAAAAGCGGCCGTGGAAAACAGAACAGAGATGAAACTCTGGCATAATGGGCATAGTTTTTGCATAAAAAAAGATACATTTTATATAAGAAGTTGAGGAATCAAATTTGGAAAAGAAAGAAATTTTCAGGCAGCTTGCCAATATTGCGGGTGAAGATTCTGTAATCGAGGCAGAACCGATGAGCCGCCACACAACCTTTCGGGTGGGGGGACCGGCGGATTATTTTGTCAGCCCTCACAATGAGCAGGAGATATTTGCTGTGCAGAAAGTTTGTGAAGCGGCAGGGCTTCCCTGGTTTGTTGTAGGGAACGGGAGCAACCTGGTTGTCAGCGATGATGGATATCGGGGTGTAATTCTCTCCGTCTACAAGAATTTTCAGAAAATAACGGTGGATGGCTGCTGCATAGAAGCCGGAGCCGGTGCGATGCTCTCGGCAATCAGTCACATAGCAAGAGACAACTCTCTTACCGGGATGGAGTTTGCATCCGGAATTCCGGGAACGCTTGGAGGTGCTGTGATGATGAATGCCGGTGCATACGGCGGAGAGATGAAGCAGATTGTCCGCGCGGTCAGGGTGCTGACACCGGAAGGTGAAGTCAAAACACTTGAGGCGGATCAGATGGCATTTGGTTATCGTACCAGTGTGGTTAAGGAACAGCACTATATTGTTCTGTCAGCAAAACTGGAGCTGCACCCGGGTGACAGGGAACAGATTCAGGAAAAAATGCAGGATCTGAAAAACCGCAGAGTGGAGAAGCAGCCATTGGAGTACCCCAGTGCGGGAAGTGCCTTTAAGCGTCCGGAGGGTTATTTCGCCGGAAAGCTGATCATGGATGCCGGGCTTGCCGGTTTCTCTGTGGGAGGCGCACAGGTTTCAGAAAAACACTGCGGGTTTGTAATCAATAAAGGTGGTGCCACAGCTTTGGACGTAGTTCAGCTGATGGGAGAAGTACAGAGAAGAGTACAGGAACGTTTTGGCGTCCGTCTGGAACCGGAGATACAGTTCCTCGGACAGTTTTAAGGAGAAAAAGCATGCGCTTTGTGATTGTGACCGGTATGTCCGGAGCAGGAAAAAGTACGGCATTGAAGATGCTGGAAGATGCAGAGTATTTTTGCGTGGATAACCTTCCCATTCCTCTTGTGGAAAAGTTTGCACAGATTACCATGGATGGGACGGCGGGAGAGATCCAGAAGGTGGCTGTCGGTATCGATATCCGCAGCGGTCAGGTGCTGAGCGGGCTCCAGGAAGTCCTGGAACGTATGAGTATGAACGGAATCTCTTATGAGATTCTGTTTCTGGAGGCATCGGATGATGTTCTGGTGAAACGGTATAAAGAAACGAGAAGAAACCATCCGCTGGCCGGGCAGGGGCGTGTGGACGAGGGCATCCGCAAAGAGCGCAGAGCGCTGGAATTTCTGAAAAAAGATGCAGATTACATCCTGGATACCAGTCAGCTGCTCACCCGGGAACTGAAAGCGGAGCTGGATAGAATTTTCGTCCAGGATCAGAAATTTAAGAATCTGATGGTAACTGTACTCTCTTTTGGATTTAAGTATGGGATACCGGCAGATTCCGACCTTGTTTTTGATGTGCGCTTTTTACCGAATCCTTATTATGTGGAGGGGATGAGGAATCTTTCCGGAAATGATGCTCCGGTCAGAGATTATGTAATGGGGTTTGAAAATGCTCAGATTTTTGCGGAGAAGCTGGAGGATATGATCCGGTTTTTGATTCCGAATTACATCGCGGAGGGAAAACATCAGCTGGTGATCAGTGTGGGGTGTACCGGAGGGAAACACCGGTCAGTGACGCTGGCGAACGAACTGTACCGGCGCCTTTCGAATGCGAACGATTTTGGGATTCGCATTGAACACCGGGATCTGGAAAAAGATGCCATCAGAAAGCAGATGTAGAAGGTGATGGAATGTCGTTTTCGAGTGATGTAAAAGAGGAATTGTCCAGGCAGGTTCCCCTGGCCAGACATTGCCAGATTGCTGAAATAGCTGCAATTTTTGCACTCTGCGGTCAGACCCGGCAAAATGAGCAGGGCGGTTATTTTATCCGCATTCAGACAGAGAATGCATATGTCGCAAGAAAGTACTTTACTTTGCTGAAAAAAACATTTAATATAGAAGCTAAGCTTTCTGTAAAGCAAAATCAGAAAGAAAACACATATCTGATTGTGGTTTCCGAAACGGATGATTCGAAAAGAATTCTTGAAGCGATCAAGCAGACAGAGAGTTCCGGGGGGAATTCCCTTCTTGTTCACAAGATTGTGATACAGCGTCAGTGCTGTAAGAGAGCTTTTTTAAGAGGTGCATTCCTGGCAGCCGGATCCATCAGTGATCCCAATCGATTTTATCATTTTGAGATTGTGTGTCAGGATCAAAAGAAGGCAGAAGAACTCCGCAATATTATTGGAAGCTTTGGCATAGAGGCTCGTATTGTGAGCCGTAAGAATCATTTTGTGGTTTACATAAAAGAAGGAGATCAGATTGTAGAACTTCTTGGGATCATGGAAGCGAACATTTCTCTGATGAATCTTGAGAACATCCGCATATTAAAGGAGATGCGGGGAAGTGTAAACAGAAAGGTGAACTGTGAGATGGCCAATCTCAGCAAGACAGTGAATGCGGCCGTCAGGCAGATCGAGGATATCCGCTATATTGAAAGCACGATAGGTTTTTCGGCGCTGCCCGAAGGACTCGAGGAGATTGCAAGGATGCGTCTTGCTTATCCGGAGGCTTCACTGGTGGAACTGGGCAGGATGTTGACGCCGGTTGTTGGGAAATCGGGTGTTAACCATAGACTTAGAAAACTAAAGGAAATTGCAGAAGATTTGCGAAGGAAACAAGGAGGAGAATTATTATGATTAAAAAACCAATCACGATTCAGCTTTCCAATGGCCTGGAAGCAAGACCCGTTGCGATGCTGGTGCAGGTGGCAAGCCAGTATGAAAGTGAGATTTATGTGGAAAGCGGAAGAAAAAAAGTGAATGCCAAGAGCATTATGGGGATGATGACACTTGGATTGGACAATGGGGAAGAAATTACCGTGGTGGCGAACGGTAGAGATGAAGGGGAAGCAATGGAAGGGATTGAAAATTATCTGAGCAGTCCCATCTGTACTCGGCAAGCGGAATAATCTTACTGCATATTACCTATAGGACGCATACAAAAGGCGCTTTGGAAGAACAAAGAAAAACTTCCAAAACGCCTTTTTTGTTGATTGGCAATTACCGGAAAAAGGATTCAGATCAGTTTTTTGGTGCGGAACCAGTAAGTGTAAAAATAGGAAAAACCAAGAGATTCGTAAAGCCGGATGGCTGCTTCGTTTCCGTTTACCACCTGCAGATACGCTTTGGAAGCACCGAGATGGATGCCTTCGCGCAGAATTGCGCGGCAGATGGAGGAGGCATAATGACGATGGCGATATGACGGGTGCACATGGATGGCATAGACGCCGATATACTCCCTGTCATATATGCCAAGACCCGTGGCAATAATCTGCCCCGACTCATCGGAGATGGAAGCGCATACGGTTTCTTTGGGAATCGCCCGGTACATGGAAGGAACAACCATGCGATGCATTACATTGGTGGTACCTTTGAGTGCAAAAAGACTGTCGATCCAGCGGGGAGGAATGAAGCTGCTGATGGCAACGGCTGCCTCTTCGGAACTGCGGGTTAAGTCAGAAAGATTCATGGTCATAACATTGGTAATATGCTCGATGACATAACCGTCACGTTCCAGAAGCTGATCAAAGGAGGGATCGAGAAGGGGACTGATCTTGAAGATACAGGGAGTCCCCCAGTGCCGGTAAACCTCTTCGCAGTAAGTGATTTTTTCCGGAACAGGTATGGTTGAGGGTCCGATCTGCTCCACACTGTTCGTTCGATGAGTGTAAAAATAGGAAAATCGGAGAATCCATCCGTCATACAGCTCAATCTGGTGTGAAGGCCAGGCATTTAAAGAAAGATCTTCTATTGTCTTAATCAGGGAATCCATGATGAGAAAACTCCTTATGTAAAAGTGAATGGTACGTTTCTTCAATTATAAAGTACAACCTGACGATCTTCAAGTGTATCACAACAATTCTTGCATATTTCAGAAAAAGGCGTTATAATAAAAAGCACATATGGAATGATACATGATGAAGTTGGAAGAATAAGGAGAATTGCCATGTCAAAATTCTTGAAGATAATTGTGAACGTAATGCTCTTGCTCGGAATTATATCGGCCGGAGCTTTGGTGATACCGCCCCTTATGGGTGTGACGACTGTGATTTCAGACGGAACAGGCAGCACAAACCTGACCCGCGGCTCAGTTACTTATGCGAAGAATGAATCTGCCGGAGAACTGTCTGTCGGCGATCAGGTTCTGGTAGACAACAGCAAAGGTGAATTTGTATATGAAATTCAGGGTGTGAATGAGGATGGCACAACGTTTCTTGTTCAGGATAAAGTAAGCGGTGAGACCAGTGACCAGACGTACCAGGGAAAGGTAAGCAAAGTGATTCTTACTGTGCCGGTGATTGGATATATGTCCATGGCAGCCCAGAGCAAGGAAGGTATGCTGATCATTATCCTTGCAATCGTATTTGTCGTGATCCTGTTTATCCTTTCCGAGGTCTGGAAAGAGGATGAGGATGATGAGGAGGACGAGGAAGCAGACAGGGAAGAAGAGGATTCCTGGGATACTACGGAAGATCCGGATGAGGAAGAAGAGGATACCGTAACACAGATGCTGACAGAAGAGTTTGAGCGTTCAGAAGGTGAGAATACAGAAGAAGAAACGGCAGAAGATACAGCGAAGGATGAAGAGATGGAAGCGTTCACGGTCAAGGGACTCGAGGAAGAGCCGGTGGAAGAGGTTCTCATAGATACTGCGAACCTTGCGGGAATGATTGAGGAAGAGTTTCAGATGGAAGAAAAATCTCCGGTCGCGATCAGTGAGACAATGCCGGACACAGAAAAAGAAACACCTCAGGATAAAGAGGATTCTGTGACAGAAGAGAAGGATCCTATGGAAGAGGCGCTGGCAGCATCCCTTGAGGCGGCATTGAATACACCGGTAAGAGAATCATCCGGAGAACCTCAAATCACAGGGTGGATGGAAGAACCGGAAGAAGAAGCACCGGCAGAGAATGTGCAGGAAGAGGAGGTTATCGAACTTGCGATTCCGATTTACACGGCCGAGGAGCTCCTTGAGAAGGCACATGCAGCAGGGGATGATCCAAAAGTGATCGAAGATCCAAAAAGCGGTGTTACCATCCTTGATTATTCTGATATCATTTGATCAACCGATGGAAGCATGGGCGTTTTGCACAAAGCAAAAGACCTGTGCTTCCATTTTCTGTCTCATTTGGAGTATGTGAAAATTGTAGAAAAAACCCCTTGATTTTTTGTGAACAATCTTGTATACTAGTCCATGTTGTGACATTGATAGCGATGAAGCGTGAGGTTGCCATCGATTGAAAGGATGGGTTTTCCGTGGAGCGAATGTCAAGTTAAGAAAACTGGCGACAAGTCACTGTACCCAAAATTAAGTCCACCGCATATGAGTGGAAACGACCGTGTGAAACACTGCGACACACACGGGTAAGTGTACAGTCACCGCTTGTCGTACTCGTAAAAGTGCGAAAAGGAGGCGACTTTTTTTATGGCAAGTCAAGTAATGAGAATCACACTGAAAGCGTATGATCATCAGTTAGTAGATGCATCTGCACAGAAAATTATTGAAACTGTAAAGAAGAACGGGGCAACGGTGAGCGGACCGGTTCCGCTTCCTACTAAGAAGGAAGTAGTAACCATTCTGCGTGCAGTTCACAAGTACAAAGATTCCCGTGAGCAGTTCGAGCAGAGAACCCACAAGAGACTGATTGATATCATCGCTCCCACTCAGAAGACAGTGGATGCATTATCTCGACTGGAGATGCCGGCTGGTGTTTACATCGATATCAAGATGAAAAACAAATAAGATCAGCAGGGAAGTCCGGGAACAGCCCCCGGCCACAAATCAAAGAAAGCAATAGATGATATAGAAGCAACACCTCATTCCAAAGGAATCAACATCCCTTAGGCCGAAAGTGTTCCAATTATATCAACTGTATGCTAGAATGAACTTCTTACAAAAGGGAGTTCCGCTGTAGAGAAAACAGGAGGTAAAAGGAATGAAGAAAGCAATCTTAGCTACAAAAGTCGGAATGACTCAGATCTTCGACGAAAACGGCGTTTTAGTGCCGGTAACTGTATTGCAGGCAGGTCCGTGTGTCGTAACTCAGGTAAAGACCGCAGACAATGACGGATACAGTGCAGTTCAGGTAGGTTTCGGTGAGAAGAAAGAAAACCGTGTGAACAAACCGATGAAAGGTCAGTTCACAAAAGCAGGTGTATCCTGCAAGAGATATCTGAAAGAGTTCAGATTCGAGGATGCCGAAAGCTACGCAGTAGGACAGGAAATCAAGGCCGATATCTTTGGCGCAGGCGACAAGATCGACGCAACTGCCATTTCCAAAGGTAAAGGATTCCAGGGTGCCATCAAGAGACATGGTCAGTCCAGAGGACCTATGGCTCATGGTTCCAAATATCATCGTCACGCAGGTTCCAACGGTGCTTGTTCTGATCCGAGCAAGGTATTCAAAGGAAAAAGAATGCCTGGCCAGATGGGCGGCAAGAAGATCACTGTTCAGAATCTGGAAGTTGTCAGAGTTGACGCAGAGAACAATTTGCTGTTAGTTAAAGGTGCAGTACCGGGACCGAAGAAGTCCATGGTTACCATCAAAGAGACAGTAAAAAGCGGTAAATAAGTTCGTTGAAAGGAGGACCACACGAAATGGCTAACGTACTTGTATATAATATGGAAGGCAATGAAGTTGGCAGCATGGAGCTTAATGATGCAGTGTTCGGTGTAGAGATCAACGAACATCTGGTACATCAGGCGGTAGTGCTTCAGCTTGCAAATAATCGTCAGGGAACTCAGAAAGCAAAAACCCGTTCCGAAGTAAGCGGCGGCGGTAAGAAACCGTGGAGACAGAAAGGAACAGGTCATGCAAGACAGGGTTCAACGAGAGCTCCTCAGTGGACAGGCGGCGGTGTTGTATTCGCTCCGGTACCGAGAGATTATTCTTTCAAAATGAACAGAAAAGAGAAGAGAGCAGCTCTGAAATCTGTTTTGACCAGCAAAGTTCAGGAAAACAAATTTGTTGTTCTTGACGAGCTGAAACTTGCAGAGGTAAAAACCAAAGAGATGAAGAAAGTGCTGGACAACCTGAAAGTTGACAATGCACTGGTAATCATCGGCGATGACAGCGAGAACGTAGCACTGTCTGCAAGAAACATTGCAGGCGTTCAGACTGCATCCGTTAATAACATCAATGTATTCGATGTGCTGAAATACAACACCATCATCGCAACGAAGACCAGCGTTGCATCTATCGAGGAGGTGTACGCATAATGGCAGATATCAGATATTACGACGTAATCCTGAAACCGATCGTAACCGAGAAAAGTATGAATGCTATGGGCGAGAAGAAATACACATTCCTGGTTCATCCGGAAGCAAACAAAGCCCAGATCAAAGAAGCAGTTGAAAAAATGTTCGAAGGAACAAAAGTTAAGAACGTTCAC
>JALEOU010000077.1 GCA_022766945.1 Fusicatenibacter sp.
TTTTTTTAGCGATTCGATCTCGTTCTCTGCTCATGTGGATTCCTCTGCGAAAAAGTTTTTCTTATATTTTACACTATCCTTTAGGAATCCACATGAAATCAGCACATTTTGTGCGAATTTTTTTTACCTTTCAGAACTGAATACCACAACCATACTGTTCTGTCCTACTGACTGCCGGACGCCGATTTGAAAATAGATCTAGACGCAGTCGTGCTTTATGAGTCAGAAAAGGAAAAGGGGACTGCCTGTACAGGCGGTCCCCTTTTCCTTTTCTAATTAAACCAGCTCGATTACTACTTCCATAGCTGCATCGCCTTTACGCGGTCCGATCTTGATGATACGGGTGTATCCGCCATTGCGGTCTGCATACTTCGGAGCGATCTCAGAGAACATTTTCTCTGTCATATCGATAGACTTGGTGTTTTTCTTGCGTCCTGCTGCTTCCTTCGGAACCTCTGTTACAGGATAGAAGAAGCTTGCCATCTGACGTCTTGCATGAAGTCTGGAAGGAAGATCTTTCTTGATCTCTTTCTGTACTTCATCATATACGGTAACTTTCTTGCCGTCTTTTACTTCTTTTACACGTTTTCCGTCAGCATCTTTACGAGCCACTTTTGCGGTAACGGTCACGGTCTCAAAGTTATCTTTTTCTTTTACAGCCAAAGCGATCATGCTCTCAGCGATCTTGCGAATCTCTTTTGCTTTGGTCTCAGTGGTAACGATTTTTCCATGATACAGAAGATTTGTTACCTGGTTTCTCAATAAAGCTTTTCTCTGGTCAGATGTTCTGCCAAGTTTTCTATACTTTGCCATTTTAATTTTTCCTCCATTTGTGGAACCCACAGGTCATGCTTCCTCGGACTTACTGACAGGGGGTTTAATTCTACAAATTCAAACGGAAAGAATCACTCTCCGTCCCCAGGACTCAATGACAGTCCCAGTTCTTTCAGTTTTGCAAGCACTTCCTCGAGAGATTTACGGCCCAGATTACGAACCTTCATCATATCCTCTGAAGTCTTATTGCACAGTTCTTCTACGGTATTGATACCGGCACGTTTCAGGCAGTTGTAGGAACGAACGGACAGTTCCAGTTCATCGATATTCATCTCCAGAACTTTCTCTTTCTCGTTATCTTCCTTCTCAATCATAACCTCTGCTGTCTTTGCATTCTCAGACAGGTCAATGAATAGTTTCAGATGCTCGCTCAAAACTTTTGCCGCAAGGCTGACTGCCTCGTCCGGATCAAGAGTTCCTCTGGTGTAAACATCCAGGGTCAGTTTATCATAATCGGTAATCTGTCCCACACGAGTGTTCTCCACTGTCAGATTTACACGCTCTACCGGAGTATAAATTGCATCGACTGCAATGACGCCAATCGGCATGTCGTCGCTTTTTCCTTTATCGGCGCTGATATAGCCACGGCCTTTTGTAATGGTCAGCTCCATGTAAAGCTTGCTTTCAGGGCCGCCATTTAAGGTTGCGATTACCAGATCCGGATTCATGATTTCAATATCCTGATCTACCTGAATATCAGATGCTCTTACAACGCCCTCGCCCTCGAACTCAATATAAGCAACTTTTGCTTCGTTGGTTTCGCTGTTATTGCGGATTGCAAGGCTCTTCAGGTTCATGATGATTTCCGTAACATCCTCTTTTACACCAGGGATGGAGCTGAATTCATGCAGAACTCCCTCAATCTTTACCTGGCTTACAGCTGCTCCGGGAAGGGAGGAAAGCATAATTCTGCGAAGAGAATTGCCCAGTGTGGTACCGTAACCTCTCTCAAGAGGTTCCACCACAAATCTGCCGTACTTTCTGTCATCAGAGATCTCAGTAATTTCAATTTTCGGTTTGTTAAAATCAAACACTCGAAAGCCCCTCCTTTTAGATTGGTTGGCTTATGGTTTCTCAATAAAGCCTTCCGCGTATGGCGACTATTATTTAGAATACAACTCGACGATCTGCACTTCGTCAACCGGAACATCGAT
Organism: Fusicatenibacter sp.; assembly: GCA_022766945.1. Taxonomy (GTDB): domain Bacteria; phylum Bacillota; class Clostridia; order Lachnospirales; family Lachnospiraceae; genus Fusicatenibacter. The sequence continues at coordinate 1,989 of JALEOU010000077.1, forward strand.
CATTTCACGGGTAGGACGCTCTTTTACAAC
>JALEOU010000078.1 GCA_022766945.1 Fusicatenibacter sp.
TTTTTTTAGCGATTCGATCTCGTTCTCTGCTCATGTGGATTCCTCTGCGAAAAAGTTTTTCTTATATTTTACACTATCCTTTAGGAATCCACATGAAATCAGCACATTTTGTGCGAATTTTTTTTACCTTTCAGAACTGAAACTTCTATCGTTACTGTTCAGAAGTCACACGAAACAGCTGTGCAAAAACAGCAACCTTCTATCAGACACTTGATTTGCTCTGTCAGATATGCTAGACTTTACCCTGACTGACATGTCAGATGTCAGTGCAGATCAATGGATTGTCTGGAAGAGAACATGAGGAGGAAAACAAAATGAAATTACTGAAGAAAATCGCCAGTCACATCTTCATAGATGGCTTTGGCGGCATGACCCAGGGATTATTTGCCACCCTGATCATTGGAACAATCATCCAGCAGATCGGTCTTCTGATCGGCGGAAGTATTGGAGATACGGTATACCTGATTGGAAAAGTTGCCGCTGCCCTTACCAGTGCGGGCATCGGTGTCGGTGTCGCAGTAAAATACGGCGAAAGCCCGCTGGTGACTGTTTCAGCAGCGGTTGCCGCCACCGTGGGCGGCTATGCCAGCAAAATTCTGGCCGGAACCTTTTTTGTAGATGGAAATGTTATTTTTGCCGGGCCAGGAGAACCGCTCGGTGCCTTCGTAGCTGCCTTTGCCGGCATCACAATCGGTCATCTGGTAGCCGGTAAGACGAAAGTGGACATCATCGTAACCCCGGTCATTACCATTGGTTCCGGTGCCGCTATCGGACTTCTCGTTGGTCCCCCGATTTCCAATCTGATGACAAGCCTTGGAAGTATCATTAACTGGGCAACCGAGCAGAGACCATTCGTCATGGGTATCGTTGTGTCCGTAGTGATGGGTATGGTATTGACGCTTCCCATCAGCTCCGCAGCGCTTGGCATTATTCTGAATCTTTCCGGACTGGCTGCCGGTGCCGCCACCATCGGCTGCTGCTGCAACATGGTGGGTTTTGCAGTGGCAAGTTATCGGGAAAATAAGTTTGGCGGGCTTCTGGCTCAGGGACTTGGAACCTCCATGCTGCAGGTACCGAACATCATGCGGCATCCTCTGATCTGGCTGCCGGTGATCCTCTCCAGTGCCATTCTCGGGCCGGTTGCTACCATGCTTACCAACATGCAGAACAATGCAACCGGATCCGGCATGGGTTCCGCCGGTCTGGTCGGACAGATTACCACCTATCAGACCATGATCGCTTACGAAGATCCGACCACCGTTCTGATCAAAATTGTGATTATGCATTTCATTCTTCCTGCAGTCATCACATTACTGTTCTCAGAACTGATGCGCAAAGCCAAATGGATCCATGAAGGCGATATGGCACTGAATATCTGATAAAAAAGAAAACAGACACAGTTGTGTCTGTTTTCTTTTTTATTCTTCTGTACTCGATTGTTTCTGTTCTTTTTCCTCTCCGGAAGATTCTGCTTCCGTTTCAGCAACAGCTGCATCATCCGCGGCTGTGTGCAAATGCGCGTACACCACAGGCTCAATAGTACGTTCCATCAGCAGATGAATCAGATCTTCTCCTTTGTCTCTCAGAGCAGACAGCAGATAATTGCCTGCCATGGTATCAACCAGGGAATTCAGCCCAGCCAGAATCAACTCTTTTCCCGGAGTCTCATTCCATTCAAATGTGAGCCCCTCATCCAAAAAGCGAATGGAAACCTGGCGGCGTGCCGCTTCCTCAAGGAATGCCATATCCAGCTTCAGCACAAGGTGTTGATTTTCATCTTTTGCAAATGTTCCTGTCGTCCCTACCAGATACGGTTCCCCGTTGACAGACAGTTCCGAGATTCTCGACCCCGTCAGACCGACTTCTATCCGGTGCTCCGTTTTCCCTTCTGTAAAAGTCACAAAAAAGCGTCCCTGGTCCCAGGTAAATGCCGCACGACGGATCCCTTCCGAAAAATTATTGTGAAACACCTGCATGACAAGTGGGAAAATTCCCACATGCGGGTCTTCCATTTCATAGACACGTCCATCCAGTTTTCTGGCATATTCCACCGGTACTGTATCCTGAATCCGCCGGCTGCACCCATGGTTTTTCCATCCACCGCGCAGGATTCGCCGGCCATCCGTGCGGATCTCTTCCATTTTCCCGCAAAGCTCCAAAAGTCTTCTGTACCCTTCCGGGTTCTCTTTGGAGTTTGTCGCCGGTGTAAATCCATTTCCGAAATATTTTCGGATGACATCCAGAAGTTCACAGCTTTGAAACAGCTCACGGCTTCCCGCATTCGTTACGATTACCATATTCGTATCCGGATATCCCAATACATTCTGCCCCAGCATCCCATTGAAGGCAAAACTACCGGGACGTTCTTCCATCCATACCTGATATCCATACCCGTAGCAGCCCATTCGCTCCGGCGGGTCAGAATGGCGAACCGTCGACATGGCAATCCACTCGGAGGGTATCACCTGTTTGCCTTCAAACACGCCATTCTGAAGGTACATCTGTCCCAGCTTTGCAGCATCCTCCGGGCAAAGGAATAATCCCCAGCCTCCCTTGGTAATTCCTGCCGGACAGCACTCCCAAAAAACTCTGATAATACCAAGCGGCTCAAAAAGGCGCGGCCGAAGATACTCCATCATAGACACTCCGGTGCGTTCTGTAACAATTGCAGAAAGCATGTAGGAATTCATGCTGTTATACTCAAATTCCTCACCCGGAGTTCCTTTTACCGGTGCGCCAAGGAAACTTCCTACCCAGTCATTTCCGGAAACCGCTCCCATTTCATTAAACTGTACACCGCTGGTCATGGTGAGAAGATGTTCCACCGTCACGTTCGGGCGAAGAATGCGCTGAAGAAGACCATTCTTCTTTTCAAAAATATCATAGATATTTTCTGTCAGAGAAAGTTTTCCCTCGAAAACCAGCAGTCCGATTGCCATACCGGTGATACTTTTACACAGAGAATACGAAGCATGCCAGATTCCGCTGCGATAAGGAGAAAAATGGCACTCGCAGATCACCTTTCCGTTTCTCAGAATCAGAAGATGGTGAAGATCATTCTTCCTGGATTGTGCCAGTTCCCGGATCATCTGGCATAAAGCCTCCGATGAGATTCCCTGGCTCTCCGGTGTCGCACGCGGAAAATAAGGTTTCTGCTTTTCCGGTCCGTACGCTTCTTTTTGCGGTATAAAATCTGTTTTCCCGATATGACCTCTTTTTCCGTTCATAAGGTCCCAGATCATTTCTGCCATCGTTAACTGTTCTTTCGCTGCCATATCATGCCTCCATTTCATATTGTCAGGAAATTGCTTTCGTCAATGTAATACCTTCATATATCTGGCTCACCAGCATCTTTGGGGGCTGCTCCGGGTCTTTCTCTCCCATGTAACTAAATCCAATCACAAACGGACTGTCAAGCTCTTCCGGCTTTGTCCATGCATAACATTCCAGACAGGGATATTCCACTCCCTCTTCCAGATAATTATATTGAATCGCCACGTAATGAATTACCAGATCATTTACTTCCATCGTCAGCTCCCCTGATGATACAATCTCCGTATAGCTCTCCTCTCCTTCCAGATATCCAAGATCACAGTAATACTCAGCCATCTCTTCCATGGTACTGGTGGTATCGTAACAATACTGCAGCCCCATCAGCGATTCCTCTGAATAGCAAACGGCTGACAGATAGACACTGGTGGAAGATTCATATTCAAAATTTTCCGGCAAAACAATGGTTGCCTGTAAAGATCCGATGTCACTCTGAATCGTATAGCTGCCGTCTTCATTTTGAATTGCTTCCTCCGTTTCGCTGGAATCCTCTCCCGACATATCTTCCCAGTCATCGTCGGTATCGCCAGAGATTTCCTCACTGATTTTTCCAAAAAAATCTGCCGTCCCTCCATCGCCGGCACTCTCAACCGCGTTTTCCACCGCTTCCTGCGGCACACGAATTGTTTCTGCTTCATTATAGGAATTGACAGTCACGGCCATGCGAAACGACGTGACAAGCACATGTTCGCCCTGCTCCTCACCATTAAAAAGCGCTGCGCCAAGTTCTGCTCCATCTATCTCCATTTTGGCCAGCCGATGGGAATCCTTATAGACATAAACATCCAGCTCCGCTTTGGTCCCCTGCAGATCCGGAATGTCACTGGCATCCCCCATCGTTTCCTTTGATGCCAGAAAAAGCGATTCCAGAAACTCCCCATCTGCGGTAAGATGCATGACATAGGTCTCTTTCCCGTTCACTTTTTCCATTTTCTCGTCAAGCTCAGCCGTAATGCCCCCGTTTTCAATTTCCCGGAAAAGATCAATCTGTGTGACCGTATCCGTTTTCATCTGTCTCTCCGGTTCTGACCTCTTGATCCACTGATCCATCATTTTCAGATAAGTCACATACTGTTCCTCTTCCTTCACAGTATAACTCTCAATGTCCAGATCATACTGGGAAGACATCAGGGAAATCTGACAGGAACCGCTGATTGCCGCCGCAGTCTCAGGATCCTGTACACACTTCAGATTCAGATCCGCCTTCATGGTCAGATCGACGCTCACTCCTTCGAGAAAGGTGTCAAACGGAATACTGCCCTGAAAGTCAACCATCATATCCGCATCTGCAGATTTGACATTTTCACTGTTCTTTACTACATCCCTGGCCAGACTCCTTGGCGTTACTTTTCCACACCCGGTTAACATCCCCACGCCCAGCCATAAGATTCCAAAAGCGGCAGCCGCTTTTTTCCATCTGCTCACTCTTTTACCCTCCTGTCCGTCTGCTTTCCCACCGGCAGCTTTCCTGCCGTTTATCTGTACCGATTATTTTATATCGTAGTATCAGATATCCCTTATTATATCCGGCCTGATTCCAGGTTGCAACATGCATTTTCTGAATATTTTCTTATGATTCAGAATATTGTTGCTGTTTAAACAGTAACTTTTTTTTAAAAAACTCTTGCCAAATCTATTCTTTTGTGGTATCATCTATCTTGTCGCTGAGTTATAACCCAAAGTTACGGCTCCGTGGTCAAGCGGTTAAGACATCGCCCTTTCACGGCGGTAACACGGGTTCGATTCCCGTCGGAGTCATATGGCGTCGTAGCCAAGTGGTAAGGCAATGGTCTGCAACACCAGTATCCACCGGTTCAAATCCGGTC